>JALYQB010000232.1 GCA_030856045.1 Actinomycetota bacterium | reverse complement strand
CCGAGCGGGGCGAGGGGTTCGGCCGTCACCCGCTCGATGACGGCCAGTGGCGGGGCGTCGCGGCGCAGGGCGGTGGAGAACGTCGCGACCGCGGCCGGATCGCCCTCCACCTCGACGAACACGCCGTCGGAGTCATTGCCCACGAGTCCGGTGAGCTCCAGCCGGGTGGCCAGCGAGTGCGCGAACGGACGGAAGCCGACGCCCTGCACCACGCCCTCGACCCGGATGCGGGTCCGGACGACCGTCACGCAGTATCCGGGCGGGTCGCGTCGCGCTGCGTGCGCAGCCACGAGTACCAGGCCTCGAGCCCGTCGCCTCGGGTCGCCGACACCTCGAGGACCTCCAGCCCGGGGTTCACCTGCCGGGCGTAGTCCATGCACCGGGCGACGTCGAAGTCGACGTACGGCACCAGGTCGACCTTGTTGATCACCATGAGGCCGCCTCCGCGGAACATCTGCGGGTACTTCAGCGGCTTGTCGGCCCCCTCGGTCACCGAGATGATGACGACCTTCATGCGCTCGCCGAGGTCGAACAGTGCAGGGCACACCAGGTTGCCGACGTTCTCGACCATGACGACGGACCGGTCCGGCGGCTGCAGCACCCGCAACCCGCGCTGGAGCATCTCCGCGTCGAGGTGACAGCCGCCACCCGTGTTGATCTGCACGGCGCGGGCGCCGGTGGCCTCGATGCGTTCGGCGTCGAGCAGGGTCTCCTGATCACCCTCGATCACGGAGATCCCGAGCTCCGCGCCGACGTCGCGGATCGTGCGTTCGAGCAAGGTCGTCTTGCCGGCGCCGGGGGAGCTCATGAGGTTGAGAGCGAGGATGCCGCGCTCGGTGAACCAGTCGCGGTTCCCGGCTGCCAGCAGGTCGTTCTTGGCGAGGACGTCCTGCTCGAGCTCGATCAGCCGCGACGGCACCGTGGCGACGGCTTCCGCGTGGCCGTGCCCGTGGCCCTCGTCCCCGTGGCCCTCGTCCCCGTGGCCGTGGCCGCCGTGGTCGTGGTGGTGCTTCTCGCCGCTCACCCGGGTACCAGTCCCGGAGCAGCCGCACGTCGCGCACATGTCAGTTCCCGATCTCGAGGTGTTTGATCTTCAGCTGCTGCCCGCCGGTGATCTCCAGGTTCGCGCTGCCGCACGGGCACAGCGCGATGGCGTCGGGCAGTTCGATCTCATCGGTTGCGCAGTCCCGGCAGCGGGCGCGCCCAGGTGTGTCGATGATGTCGAGGCGCGCATCCTGGCACGGCGTGCCCTGCGCACACAGCTCGAAGCAGAAGCGGACGGAATCGGGCACCACGCCCGAGAGCGCGCCGATCTCCAGGGTCAGGACGAGCACCGGAGCGTCACCCGCGTGCTCGGAGACCGTGGCGATGACACTCTCGGTGATCGACAGCTCATGCATGGGCACCTTCCTCTGGAGACATTGAACCCACCCCGGGTGGCGGGCTGTCAACCGCCTGCGCCGCGACGGGCCTCGGGCGGGTGAGCGCGAGCAGGACCACTTCGCGGTTCTTGCGGCCCCTGCCACCGCGACGTGGAAGTCAGCTGATGTCCGGGATCGCGGGGCCGAGCAGGTCATCGGCGTCGACGATGCGGTACGCGTAGCCCTGTTCGGCGAGGAAGCGCTGCCGGTGCGCGGCGTAGTCGGTGTCGAGGGTGTCGCGGGAGACGACCGAGTAGAAGTGCGCCTGCCTGCCGTCACCCTTGGGCCGCAGGAGCCGACCGAGCCGCTGCGCCTCCTCCTGCCGCGACCCGAATGTCCCGGACACCTGCACCGCGACCGATGCCTCCGGTAGGTCGATCGAGAAGTTCGCGACCTTCGACACCACGAGCCTGCGCACCTCACCGCGGCGGAACGCCTCGAACAGCGCCTCCCGCTCCCGGTTGCGCGTGGAGCCCTGCACGACCGGGGCGTCGAGCGCCTCGCCGAGCTCGTCGAGCTGGTCGAGGTACGCGCCGATCACCAGTGTCGGCTCGTCGGGGTGCCGGTCCAGGATCGCCCGCACCACCGGCAGCTTGGTGTGCGCGGTCGCCGCGAGCCGGTACCGCTCCTCGGGCTCGGCGGTGGCGTAGCTCAACCGCTCGTTGTCGGTGAGGGTCACCCGTACCTCGATGCAGTCGGCCGGCGCGATCCAGCCCTGCGTCTCGATGTCCTTCCACGGCGCGTCGTAGCGCTTCGGGCCGATGAGGGAGAAGACGTCGCCCTCGCGGCCGTCCTCGCGGACCAGCGTGGCGGTGAGCCCGAGCCGCCGGCGTGACTGCAGGTCCGCGGTCATCCGGAACACCGGCGCGGGCAGCAGATGCACCTCGTCGTAGATCACGAGACCCCAGTCGCGGGAGTCGAAGAGGTCGAGGTGGGTGTACTCACCCTTGGAGCGCCGCGTCATCACCTGGTAGGTGGCGATCGTGACCGGCCGGATCTCCTTGCGCTCTCCGGAGTACTCGCCGATCTCCTCCTCGGTCAGCGAGGTCCGCGCGATCAGCTCGCGCTTCCACTGCCGTCCCGCGACGGTGTTCGTCACGAGGATCAGCGTGGTGGCCGACGCCTGCGCCATCGCGGCCGCGCCGACCAGCGTCTTGCCCGCGCCGCAGGGCAGCACGACGACACCGGACCCACCGGCCCAGAAGCCCTCGACGGCTTCGCGTTGGTAGCTGCGCAGCGTCCACCCGGTCTCGTCGAGTGCGATGGGGTGCGCCTCACCGTCGACGTAGCCTGCGAGGTCCTCGGCAGGCCACCCGACCTTGAGCAGCGCCTGCTTGAGCCGCCCCCGCTCGCTGGGGTGCACGACCACGGTGTCGTCGTCCACTCGCTCGCCGAGCATCGGGGCGATCTTCTTGTGGCGCAGGATCTCCTCCAGCACCGCGCGGTCGAGCGACACCAGCGTCAGGCCCTGCGTCGGCGAGTTCACGAGCTGCAGTCGCCCGTAGCGGCCCATGGTGTCCACGACGTCGACGAGCAGCGGCTGCGGCACGGCGTAGCGGGAGAATCGCACCAGCGCGTCGACGACCTGTTCGGCATCGTGCCCGGCGGCGCGGGCGTTCCACAGCGCAAGTGGGGTGACGCGGTAGGTGTGGATGTGCTCCGGCGCCCTCTCGAGTTCGGCGAACGGCGCGATCGCGCCGCGAGCCTCGGCTGCGGCCGGGTGGTCGACCTCGAGCAGCAACGTCTTGTCGGACTGCACGATCAGCGGTCCGCCCTCGGCTGGGCTCACACCGCCTCCTTGCTGCGCTCGCTGCGGTGCCCGACGGTTCGCTCGCTCCGCTCTCTCACACGGTCCTCCGGGGGTCGAGTGGGGCAGGCCGTCGTCGACAGCTGCGGGGGCCTGGTCCACCCTAGAATCCGCGGCACGGCGGCCCAGCCGACCAGGCTACCTGTCCGTGACCGGCGGGCGCGGGCGCATCACGGAAAGGTCTCGGACGTGTCCCCGGTCGCGGGGTGCGGATACGGTCCGGCGCATCGAGGGAAGGATGACGTGAGCAGACCGCAGGACCCGTGGGGCTCGGCGAGCGGGTGGCCGGGAGGTGGCCGCGCGCCGCGGCACCGCCGCAGCAACGGCCCGTTCGCCGCCGCCGTCGCCGGGGTGGTGGCGCTCGTCGTGCTGGCGGTGGTGGCTGTGGCGACGATCGAGGACAGCCCCGGACAGGCGCTCGGTACGCCGTCGGCTGCGCCCGCGCCGCCCCCGGCGACCGGCCCCGCGACCACCCAGCTGCCCGGGCCGTCGTCGTCGCCGGAGACGACGGATACGGCCGAGGGCATCGACGTCGCGGCCGGGGAGTGCGTCAGATTCCTCGTCGCCACCGACGAGGAGGCACAGGTGGCACCCGCCCAATGCTCGGCGCCGGAGGCGTCCCACATCGTCGTCGACCGGGTCGCCAACCGCGCGGAGTGCCCCGGCGACATCGACGTCACCTACTACGAGACGCGGCTCGCCGTCGAGACGCTCGCGCTGTGCATGGACGTCAACTGGATGATCGGAACCTGCTACGACATCACCGACGGCCCTGCCGCGACCGAGGCGGTGGCGTGCACCTCCCTGCCCGACCGGCGGGTTCGGAAGGTGGAAGCGGTCGTCGAGGGTACGACGTCGGTTGACCAGTGCACCGACAACGGCATCGTGTACGGCGAGCGCGAGTTCGTGATCTGCGTCCGCATGGTTGAATGAGGTGGCGCGACCGAAGCGGTCCGCTGCGCCGCTCAAGCGGTATGTCGTAGCTGACATTGCTCTGTTCGGGCGGCACTGCGGTCCTCATACACTCAAGACCCATCCTGTCCTCGCCGATGAGGGGATGGTCTGCCAGGATCGGCGGGTCACGGTTGTCGCGTGCCGCTCGATGACCGCGTCACCGCTGCGTGGCTCAGGTCGTTGAACGGACACGTCCCGCTCCTGTGGCATGCCGGGAGTGCCGCCGGTACCAGGGCCGCCAGTCGGCCACCGACGAAACCGGGGAGGGACCCCACCGTGCCAGCGATGAGCTCGCCACTCCCCGTGACCAGCGCGGAGCCTGGAACATGACCACTCCGACGCGGCCGCTGTCCCGCTGGCACTGGCAGAACTGGCCGGTGCTCGTCAAGCTGATCGGTGTCCTGCTCGTGCCGACGGTGGTCGCGCTCGTCGTCGGTGCGTTGCGCATCGTGGATCAGGCGGCGGCCGCGCCGGGCTTCGAGCGGATCATCGACGTGGTGGGGGTGCAGCAAGAGCTGTCCGGCGTCGTCACCGCCATCCAGGACGAGCGGGACCTCGCCGCCGCATACATCGCGGGCGGCAGGCAGGCGGGTCGGGCTGAGCTCGAGGCGCAGTTCGGGGCCGTGGACACCGCGGTGTCCACCGCCCGCGCCGGTGTCCAGGACGTCGCCGGGATCGAGGACAGCGGCTACCTTGTCGCGCTCGGCCGTCTCGGCGGGTTGTTCCCACTGCGCCAGAGCGTGGTCGGGACCGGTCCGGCCGACATCGCCGTATCCGAGTACGGGGCGGCCATCGACCCGCTGCTCGACGCCGACGCGGCGCTCGCCCGCGGCGGCGTCGACGACGCCGCGGTGTCCGGGCAGGTCGCCGCCCTGCATGCCCTGCTCTCCGCACGGGAGCAGGTGGCGCGGCAACACGCGCTGCTGTCACCCGCGCTGATCGTCGACGAGCTGAACCCGGCGACGGTGGAGGACGTCCGGGCTGCGGGGGTGCGCCTGCAGACCGAGCTCGGCACCGCCTCCACGGCACTGAGCCCCGATGCTCGCGCGCGGTTCCTCGACACCATCACCGGCGCTCCCGAGCAGGGCAGGCAGCGCATCATCGCGCTCGTGTTCGGTCGCCAACTGGCAGGCGAGCCACCCGCCACCCCGCCCGCCGACTGGGACGCCCGCACTGCGGCGATGATCGAGCCGATGGTGGCGGCCGAGCAGGCGCTGCGCGACGAGGTCACGGCCACGGCGACCGCGCTGCGGGACGACGCGCGTGCCGCAGCGGGATTGAACTCCGTACTCCTGCTCGTCGCGCTGGCCGTGGGCGTGGTGGTCAGCTTCGTCATCGCCCGGTCGATGCTGCGGCCGCTGGGCGTGCTGCGGCGTAGCGCTCTGGACGTGGCCGACACGCGGCTGCCCGCCGCGGTCGCGAGCGTGCGCGCCGGCTCCATGCCGGCCGACGTCGAGCCGGTGCAGGTGCACACCAGCGAGGAGATCGGGCAGGTCGCGCGCGCCTTCGACGCGGTGCACACCCAGGCCGTCCGGCTCGCGGCGGAGCAGGCGCAGCTGCGCGCCAATGTCAACGACATGTTCGTCAACCTGTCGCGGCGCAGCCAGGGGCTCGTGCAGCGCCAGCTCAAGCTGATCGACCGGCTGGAGACCAGCGAGGAGAGCCCGGAGGCGCTTGACAGCCTGTTCCAGCTCGACCACCTCGCGACCCGCATGCGCCGCAACAGCGAGAACCTGCTGGTCCTCGCCGGCACCGAGTCCGCCACCCGCTCGGGCCGCCCGGTGCCGCTGGTGGACGTGCTGCGCGCCGCGGTCTCCGAGGTGGAGCAGTACCAGCGGCTGGTGCTGCAGCCGCCGCCGGACGTCCTGGTGCTGGGCAAGCCTGCGGGCGACCTCGTCCACCTGCTGGCCGAACTGCTCGACAACGCGACCCTGTTCTCACCGCCCGACAGCCAGGTGATGATCTCGGCCACCGTGCTGGCCGACGGGCCGCTCGTCATCGACGTCGACGACCGCGGCGTCGGCATGGGGGACGCGGAGCTCGCCGACGCGAACTCCCGGCTCGCGACCTCGCCGACCGTCGACGCCTCGGTGTCCCGTCGGATGGGGCTGTTCGTGGTCGGCAGGCTGGCCGCGCGCCACGAGATCGGCGTCACCGTGCGGCGAGGGCACGACGGCGTCGGCGTGACCGCCGCGATCGCGCTGCCCGCTCGGCTGGTGCGCGCCACCGACGCCGTCGACGAAATGGACGCCGCCGCGGTGCCGCCGCCCCCGGACCCGGGTGCGTGGCAGCGCACCCCGGAGCTGCCCGCTGCGCTCAACGGCAACGGAGCCGTCGCGGCGAACGGCATCGGACGCAACGGCGCGGGCGGTCTCGGCTCCGGCGCCGTCTCGGACTGGACGCCGGACCACCCGCTCGGCTCCGAGCCCACTCCGGAGCTGCCGCGCCGCACCCCTGACCGCGTCGCACCGGGCCCTGCGGTGGTCCCGCCCCAGCCCTCGGTCCCGGCGCCGCAGCCCACCGGGGAGCAGGCCGGCTCCCGGGATCTGTTCCGGTCCGCGCAGCGCGAGGGCGTGGAGCACACCCCGCTCGGGGTCACCCGGGTGACACAGCGTGCGACGCTGGATCACGCCACACCGATCTTCGACGACGTCGCGTCGGCCTGGTTCAAGGAGAACAAGCCGGTCCCGGTGCACTGGTCGCCGGAGGGCGAGGCAGCGGAACCCTCGCCCGTCCCCGGCGCCGCTACGACGGAGCAGGCGGAGACCCACCGTCCGGCAGCCGACTGGGGCTCCGCGGACGCGGGCTGGCAGGCTGCGGAGGCCCTGACCCGCAGCGACGTGGGCGAGGTGACGCCCGCCGGGCTACCCCGCCGCCAGCCGAAGGCGCTGCTGGTCCCCGGTGCCGCTGAGTCGGTGGGCGCGGCAGGCACCGCGGCACCCGCCCGGAGCGCCGAGGCCGTGCGGGGCCGTCTCGCGAGCTACCAGCGCGGCGTTCAGGAGGGGCGCCAGGTCCGCCGCGAGCCCGATGCCGAGCAGGACGAGCAGCACCCAACGGATGAGGAGACGCAGTGACCGGACCGCAGGCGCAACCGCACCAGTTCGGATGGCTGGTGGACGACTTCGTCGACCGGGTGCCGGGTGTCGCGCACTCCGTCGTCGTGTCCGCCGACGGCCTGCTGCTGACAGCGTCGACGGACCTGCCCCGGGACCGCGCCGACCAGCTGGCGGCGGTGGCGTCCGGCTTGATCAGCCTCACGCAGGGTGCGGCCCGGTGCTTCGAGGCCGGTCAGGTCGTGCAGACCGTCGTCGAGATGGAGCGGGGCATCGTCTTGCTGATGTCGATCAGCGACGGCTCGTGCCTCGCGGTGCTGGCGTCGACGGACTGCGACATCGGGCTGATCGGCTACGAGATGACGCTGCTGGTCGACCGCGTCGGCCAGGTCCTGACCCCGCAGCTGCGTGCTGAGCTGCAGGGCTCACTGGGTCGATGACGTCGAGGGTGGGTGAGTGAGCGGTGACAACACCGGAGGGAACCGGCGGTGAGGGCGAGCAGCCGGAGCCCAGCTTCGCCGACGTGCTCAACAACCTCTCGCTCGACAGCGGGCGCACGCGCAAGCGCCGTCGCAAGGCCGAGGAGGCCGAGCCCCCGCCCGTCCCGGAGCCTGTGGTGGAAGTCCCGCCCGAGGAGGACGAGTGGGCCGAGGTCGCTCCCGTCCCGCTGGAGCCCGCGGACGGCGCCTACGCGGTGCGGCCGTACGCCTGGACGCGCGGGCGCACCCGGCCCGTGTACGACCTGGCCGTGGAGACGCTGGTGTCGGCCACGGACCACGGCCGTGACATGGCGGCGCTGACCAGCGTGGAGCACCGGTCCGTCGCCGACCTCTGCCGTGAGCCGCGCTCGGTGGCGGAGGTGGCGGCGTTGCTGTCGCTGCCGCTGGGCGTCGCCCGGGTCGTGCTGGGGGACATGGCAGACATCGGCCTGGTCGCGGTGCACCGGACGGCGAGCAGCGCCGGTGACGTGCTGGACATCGCCTTGATGGAAAGGGTGTTGAGTGGACTCCGTCGACTCTGACTGGGCCGCCGCTGATCGGACCGACGTCCCCACCCCCACGACGATCTCCGCGAAGATCGTCGTGGCGGGGGGGTTCGGTGTGGGCAAGACCACGTTCGTCGGGTCGGTGTCGGAGATCGTGCCGCTGACGACCGAGGCCGTGCTGACCGACGCCAGCGACGGCGTCGACGACCTCGCGGCGACGCCGGGCAAGACGACCACCACGGTGGCGATGGACTTCGGCCGTGTGTCACTGGACTCCGAGCTGATCCTGTACCTGTTCGGCACGCCAGGACAACACCGGTTCTGGTTCATGTGGGACGACCTGGTGCGCGGCGCCATCGGCGCGGTCGTGCTGGTCGACACCCGGCGGCTGGCCGACTGCTTCGCCGCGATCGACTTCTTCGAGGACCGCGGGATGCCCTACCTCGTCGGCCTGAACTGCTTCGACGGCGTGCTGACCCACCGGATCGAGGACGTGCGGGATGCCCTCGCGATCAATCCCGAGGTCCCGATCGTGTCGTGCGACGCCCGCAACCGGAACTCGACCAGGGATACCCTGATCTCCGTGGTCGAGCACGCGATGCGGTGCGTCGCGGCCCGCGCCTGAATTCCCGTCCAGTCGGGTGAGTCGCTGGCACGGCGAGCACGGCGTGTGGTGCGATTCCTTCCCGATCGAGTGATATGCGGAGGTGCCGCGGACGTGGCTGACCGGCTCGGCCCGTTGCGGCATGCCCTGCGTGCGCGGCGTGGGGTCGCGCCTGACGGCGGTGAGCCGCTGCCGGAACGGGTGGACGCGACCGGACCGCAGTGTCATGGTCCCGCGGCGGACGAGCTGCTGGCCACGCTCTCCCGGCGCTGCGAGACCCTCGCCGCCCGGCAGCAGGAGCAGCTGGACCGGCTTGCGGACGGGCTGCTGGGCGCCGACGAGGAGCGGGCGGTGCGCCACCTGGTCTACCTCGCACGGCAGGTGGGGCGCACCGGTGCGGACCTGCGGGTGCTGGCGGGCCGGGACACGACGCAACC
>JALYQB010000297.1 GCA_030856045.1 Actinomycetota bacterium | reverse complement strand
GCTGGAGCTTGAGCTGCTGGAGGCGTAACGGCGGGCCGCCGAAGCCGTGGTCGGCCATCATCTCTTCGCAGTACACCGCCCAGCCCTCCCGGAACGCGCCGGACGTGCACACCGCCCGCGCCCGGCTTGAACCGGTGAACCGGCGTTCGTGGGCGAGCTGGAGGTAGTGCCCGGGCATGGCCTCGTGCACAGTCAGGTTGCGCAGCTGCGCATGGTTGTACTCCCGGTAGAACGACGCCACCCGCTCAGCCGACCAGTCCGCCGGGGTCGGCGAGATCGCATAGAACGTAGGCACTCCCGCCGCCTCGAGCGGGCCGGGCGCATCGCAGTAGGCGACCGCGACCCCCCGGGCGAACTCCGGCATGCGCACGATCTCGACCGGGTCGTCGAGCATCGGCACCAGGTCGTGCTCGGCCACGAACGCCGTGGTCTCGGCCAGCGCGTGCCCGGCCGCCGCGACGATGGTGCCGTCGTCCGACGCGTCCGCGGCGAGCGCGTCCAGCGCTGCCCGGGGGCTGGGAAACCCCATCACCCGGGCGGTGTCGGCCAATCGTTGCCACACCACGTCGAGTCGAGCCTCGGCCCGGCTCAGCAGCTCGGCCGCGTCGAGCTCACCGTCCAGAGTGTGCCGGAGCTTCGCTTCCCACAGTGCCCGGCCGAGCCGCGGGTCGCGACCGGGTCGCTCCACTCGGGCGCGCAGCCAGGTCTCGTGGCGCTCCAGCGCCGCCGTCGCGGCGATGCAGGCGGCCTCGGCTCGCCGGCGGAGCCCCGGCTCGGTCTCGGCCAGCCCACCGACCTGGTTACGCACCAGGGCCGCCACGCCGGCGGCTTGACCGACCGCGGTCTCCAGGTGGACGGTCGGGCAGCCGGTCAGCACCGCCTCGGCCACCGCCAGCGCCTCCGGCAACGCCTCGAGCCGACCGATCAGCGGCACCAGCCGGTCGGCGGCGGGTACGGGCCGGACGAGCAGCTTGTGCAGCAGGAAACCCGGGTTGTGCACCAACGGATCCCACTCGTGGTCGCGGGTCTCGGTGAGCGCGAAGAGGCGGGCATCGACCGCCGCTCGCAACAGCTCCAGGTCGACGGCGTCCGGTGGATCGAGGACCTCGGGGTCCACCTGGGCCAGTGCGTGCGCCGACTCCCGGAGCCGGCCGGCCGTCGCCCGTACCGCATCGGCAGACCAGTCGGGCAGCCGATCGTCGGCGCGGTGGTCGCCGGCCCAGGTGGCGGTGGCCGGGTCATCGAGCAGCTCGTCGACGACCCGCTCGGCGATCGGCGGATAGCCGCCGGCGGTGATAGGCACGGCATGCACGCTACGGCCGCTGACCGACAACGCCCACGACGGCGTGGTCGGCTGATCGTCGGCCGTCGTGGTGGCCAACCGCGCGTCGACTCGCGCGCAGCCGTCGTCGATAGGCGTCATCGAGGTCGTCGTGGAGGAGCTCGCCTTCACTGGTGGCCAGCAGGGGCAGGTAGCCGGTGCCATCCTGGGGGCGGCCGAACCGGACGTGCCCGTCGGCCAGCAGCACGACCAGGTAGTAGCCGAGGTAGCCGGGAACGCGGCAACCTCGGCTGACGAACGCGTCGCGGCTGAACTGGACGACGCCGCCGCGCAGCACCCGACGCAGCGCCAGCAACCGACCCAGGTCGGGGCTCACCCCGCACGGATCCGGGCTGCTCATGTGGGGCTTCCTTCCGCTGCTGGGTCGGCCGGTCCGCACGGCCTGCAGCGTGGGGAGCGCCGCGGCCGTGCGGACCGGGGAGGATGCGCAGCAGGCGGGTGCTCCGCGGGCTGCCGCACGCACCGGGCGCGCGCAGAGGTAGCCCACCTGGTGCTCGTCACGCATCCCGGCGGTCACGCGGCGGCCGGGAGCACCTCCAGCACCACCGCGTGGGCCACCCCCGCACCCGGCGCTGGCGTGTTCGCCCGGTCGCATGATGGGGATGGACACCCAGTGGGCAGGGTGAGATCGGGGACTCGGACCCTGCCCACCGGGCTGCTCGCGGGTCGCCGTGGAACACGTGCGGTGCCCTCCCGCTCCCGCGCATGTTCCGGCTTCCT
>JALYQB010000216.1 GCA_030856045.1 Actinomycetota bacterium | reverse complement strand
GTCCGAGGCCGCGGTGCAGGCCGCGCTGGGCGAGGCGCTGCGGGGGCGGACCGCGCTGGTCATCGCGCACCGGCTCTCCACCGTCAGGGCCGCGGATCAGATCCTGGTCGTCGAGGACGGCCGGGTGGTCGAACGTGGCACCCACGACGAGCTGCTCGCTGCGGGCGGTCGCTACGCCCAGCTCTACCGCACCCAGTTCGCCGAGCAGGTGGCCGCCTGACCGTCGGTGCGGAGTCAGCGGCGCACGGTGGACTCCACGAGGTCCAGCACCGGGGCGAGGTCGTCGGCGGGCAGACCGGTCGCCAGGTGGGTGAGCACTCCTTCCAGGACCAGTTCGAGGTACCCGCCGAGAACCTCGAGCGGGACGTCGTCGCGGACTTTGCCAGCCTCGCGCTGGCGGGCCAGCCGGTCCCGGGTGGCGGCGGTCAGCTCCGTGGACTGCTCCGCCCAGCGACGGCGGAACTCGGGATCGGTGCGGAGCCGGCGGGTCACCTCGAGCCGGGTGCCGAGCCATCCCGCCGGTCCGAGCACACCGCCGCCGTCCACCACGTCCCGCATCACCTGCACCAGGCCGTCCTGCGCGACCACCTGCGCCATCCGGCGGGAGTCCTCGCGGGCGAGCGCCAGGAACAGGGACTCCTTGTCCGCGAAGTGGTGGAAGATCGCGCCGCGGGAGAGCCCGGTGGCCTCCTCCAGCCGGCGGACGGTGGCACTCTCGTAGCCCAGGCGCGCGAAGCAGCCGCGGGCGGCGTCGAGGATCTGCCGGCGGCGGGCGTCGAGGTGGTCCTGGCTGACCCGAGGCACTCGCGCAGGATAGGACTCCTTAAGACATTCGTACGGCTCGAGCGCGACGTCCTGCGACCGTCGGGCCCCTTGTGTAGCGTCGCGGACGCTCGTTCCTCGTCCTGCAGGAGGTGTTCCGGCCGTGGCAGCACCGGTGCCGATCGTGTATCCGGATCCGCCGGCCCGAGCCGTCGCCGCCCTGCGCGATCGCGCAGAGGCCGAAGCGTACGTGGCCACGGTGTGTTTCAAGCACGGACCCCCGGCCCGGCTCGGTGCCGAGCTCGAGTGGGTGGTGCAGCACTCCGGGAACCCACACCGCCCGCTGGACCCCCGCTACCTCGCCGAGGTCCTGGGTCCGCACGCCCCACGCACGCTCCTGCCCGACAGTCCGCAGCTCCCCCTCCCGCACGGATCTCCTGTCACGGTCGAACCCGGTGGACAGCTCGAGATCTCCAGCCCGCCCTGCGCCTCGTTGACCGAGCTCATCACCACCGTGGACGGCGACACCGTCGCCCTGACCGGCCTGCTGCGCCGCGCCGGTCTCGTCCTCGCCGATCGCGCCTCTGACCCGCACCGTCCTCCGGTCCGGATTCTCGATGTCCCACGCTACGCCGCGATGGAAGCGGCGTTCGACCGGGTCGGGCCGATGGGCCGGGTGATGATGTGCTCCACCGCCGCCGTGCAGGTCTGCCTGGACGCCGGCACGACCGCCGAGGTGCACGACCGCTGGGCCGCGCTGCACGAGCTCGGGCCGGTGCTCCTCGGCGCGTTCGCCAACTCTCCCTGGCTGGGCGGTCGGCCGACAGGGTGGGCATCGTCGCGAATGCGCGCCTGGTTCGCGCTCGATCCGATCCGCACCCGTCCGCTGCCGGTGGACCGTGACCCGGCGGTCGACTGGGGCCGCCGCGCGCTGGACACGCCGCTGCTGTGCCAACGGCGCGCGGGTCACCGGTGGGATGTGCCGCGCGGCATCACGTTCGCCGACTGGCTGGCCGGCGCACTGCCCGGCCAACCCGACACCGCAGACCTCGACTACCACCTCACCACGCTGTTCCCCCCGGTTCGCCCACGGGGCTACCTCGAGGTCCGCTACCTCGACACCCAGCCGACGGGCCAGTGGGGGGTGCCGGTGGCGGTGCTGGCCGCGCTGCTGTCCGATTCCGCCACCACCGCGGCTGCCCGGGATGCCTGCGCGCCGGCGTCCGGGCGCTGGTCGGATGCTGCCCGCCACGGCCTGCGCGACCCCGTCCTCGCCACGGCAGCCACGCGGGTGTTCGAACTGGCGTGCCGTCGGCTACCC
>JALYQB010000214.1 GCA_030856045.1 Actinomycetota bacterium | reverse complement strand
CGCCGCTGGCACCTACCGGCCGGCGCGGCGACCATCAGCTACGCCGCGGCGGCGCTGATCTCGGCCACGTTGACCGGCTTCGAGCACCTCGGCACACCGCTGTCGATCGTGGCCGCCGGTGTCGGCGTCGACCTGCTGGCGCTGGTGCTGCGGCCCACCGCCGCCCATCGCGCGGCGTTCTGGGGCTTCGCAGCGGCCGCGCCGCTGCTGACCTGGTCGCTCTACCTCGGGGTGGCCTCGGCGCTGGTCGGCCAGGTCCCCGCGGTCACCGAGCTGTGGACCGGGATCCCGATCGCCGCCGCGCTGCTCGGGTGGCTCCTCGCCGCGCTGATGCTGCCGACCGCCCAGCCCCACCCGGCGGCGCCCGCGGCGCCCGAGCGGGTGGCGTCGGAGTCCGTGGGGTAGAGGTGCTGGCGATACCGGACATCGGTAAGTACTCATGGTCAGACTGAATCGTGTACTGGGTGGCAACCGCGAGGCCCGGACCGGGGCAACGGCCGGTCCGCCCCGCCGCGTTACGCTCCGCAAGTGGAGTGGACGCCGTCTTGCATCCGCCTGTTCCGCGAGATCGGCCTGTACTGCACATTGCCGCGCCGCGTGATGGGATCGCTGCATGGCAACGGAGAACCCCTTGCAGAACGTCACCTTTCCGTCCAACGGGTCCACCGCGCATGGCTACCTCGCGCTCCCCGAGTCCGGCAGCGGTCCCGGGCTGATCGTCATCCAGGAGTGGTGGGGCCTGGTGGGCCACATCGCGGACGTGTGCGACCGCTTCGCCGCCGAGGGTTTCGTCGCGCTCGCGCCGGATCTGTACGGCGGCACGACGACGCACGACGCCGACGAGGCGGGCAGGCTGATGGAGGAGCTGCCCCTGGCCGACGCCGCCCAGGCGCTCGGCGGTGCCGTCGACTACCTCCTCGGCCACGAGGCCGTCACCAGCTCGAAGGTCGGCGCGGTCGGGTTCTGCATGGGTGGCGGGTTCGTGCTCGTGCTCGCGGCACAGCAGGGCGACAAGATCGGCGCCGCGGTGCCGTTCTACGGCGTGCTCGGCGAGGACTACCCGAGCTTCGAGAACCTCACCGCGCCGCTGCTGGGTCATTTCGGTGAACAGGACGAGATGGCGTCGCCCGACACGGTCCGTGAGCTGGCCACGACGATCGGGCAGCAGTCGGGCGTGTCGCCGGACTTCCGCACCTACCCCGCAGGTCACGCCTTCTTCAACGACGAGAACACACTGGGCACCTACGACCCGGAGCAGGCCGCGAAGGCGTGGGACGCCACGCTCGAGTTCCTGCGCAAGCACCTGCGCTGACCCCGGCTCCCATTAGGCGACGTAGCGCCGGAACGTCGGCCACAGCTGCGGCCACGGCGCGACCGGGTCACGGCAGATCCACAGCGGCGTGCCCTGCTCGTCGTTGTCGACGCCGATCCCGTTGTCCAACCGGCCTGCGGGCCGGACGTCGCGGAAGGCCCGGTCCAGGCCGAGCCCCTCCCGGGACCCGACCGCGATCACGGTGGCCCGCTCGTCCGGCGGCGGGCCCCACAACCAGTACGTGTTGTGACCACTGACCGGCCTGCCCAGCCCGAACGCGGCGCCGAACCGCTCCACCGCCCCGGCCTGGCCGTAGTTGCGGGTGAGGACGATCGCGTCGGCCCGTTCTTCGGCGGGCAGGCCGTCCCGCACGGCGGCGATCCGGGCGACGTGGGCCGGCCAGCCGATGGTCTCCAGCAGGTCCGGGTTCGCCGCCGCGACCGGGACGTCGGCGTGCGCGGTGGCGGGCAGGATCGGCAGCCCGACCGGGGCGGCGACCAGCCCCGCGGCGGCCAGTGCCACCAGCAGGGTGGCCGGCCTGGGCCGCGTCCGCGCCGATAGCCACCGCTGTACGGCGATGCCGCCCGCGGCGAACAGCACCAGATACATCGGTGCGAGGTAGTAGAACTTCCCGCCAGCAGCCATGAGCACCGCGAGGGCGACGAGGTAAGTCCAGGCCAGCGGCCGGAACCACGGTGCGCGGAACAGCCACACCAGCCCCGCCAGCCACACCGGGGCGAGAAACGGGTTCAGGGTGAGCAGCTGCATCGGCACGAACAGCAGCGCCCCGAGCGGGCCGCCTTCCGCCTCGCTGATCGACGCTGACATGTCGAGGAGCGGCCAGCCGTTGCGCGCCTGCCAGGCGAGATTCGGACTGACGATCAGCAGCGCGAGCAACGCGCCGAGCCACGGCCACCGACCTCGCAGCAGCTTTCCACGCCCGCCGAGGAGGAGCCCGAGCGGCAGCGCCACGCCGAGCAGGACGAGGGTGTGTTTGTTGAGCAGCCCGAGGCCGGCCACCGCACCGACGCCGAGCCACCACCGGGGGTCCGCCCCTGCCAGCAGCCGTGCCACGATCAGCAGGGCGACTGCCCAGGCGAGCTGATCGAACGCGCTGGTGCCGAACAGGTGGAAGATCGCCAGCCAGACGGTGGACAGCGCTACGCACACCGCGGTCGTCAGCTGGGCGAGGCGCCCGCCACCGAGGGTGCGGCAGATCAGCGTGGCCAGGACCACCACCAGGCCGCCGGCCAGCGCCGGCCACAGCCGGAGCCCGAGCAGCGACTCTCCGAACAGCTGGCGGGACAGCCAGGCCAGCGCGGGCGTGAACGGTGGCTCGCTGACGTATCCCCAGGACAACCGCTGGGACTCCGCCAGGAAGTACAGCTCGTCGCGGTGGAACCCGTAGCCGGTGGCGTACGCCAGCTGCAGCCCCACCAGCCCGACAGCAGCACCGAGCGCAGGCCCGCGGTACCAGCGGACGTCGGCGAACTCCTGGTTCGCACGGGTTGCCGCACGGCTCACCAGCGCAGCATAAGGGTGACGTCCCGCAGCTCTCCCGCTCACGAGCGGTGGGTGAGCAGCGCTCCGATCTCCTCCGCGGTGCCGGGTGAGATGAGCTGGTCCCCGCGCGCGGCATCGGCTCCTGTGCTACGCCAGAAGTCGGCCTGCGCGGCGGTGTCGACCACGGGGACGATCACCAGCGCGTCAGCGTGGTGTAGCAGCGGCACGGCCTCCCGGGCGGCGCGCATGACCACGGAGCCGGGCTCAGGGTGGCCGGCCAGCCGGCGCACCAGCGACGGCGCGATCTCCACAGCACGCACCGGCAGGTCCTCGAGCCACCTGAGACACCCGGGCTCGGCGTAGGCCCCGAGAAGCACCACTCCGGCACCGATATCGCCCAACACGCGCACGTTGTCCTCGGTGTCGCCACGGCCGCCGGACAATGCCGGCAGCTGCACCCCGAGCCGCAGCTGCTGCGGTGGAACTCCGGTGTCGGTCAGGGTGGCGCGCACCACCGCGATCAGGTCGGGATCCTGCGACAGATGCGGGGTGAGGTCGACGTGCAGCACCGGTGGCGCGTCGACCTGGAGTCGCTCAGCCCATGAAGCGAACTGCTCGCAGGCCCCGCGAAGCAGCCATCGGCCGAGGGAGAGCACCAGGCCGGTCTGCTCGGCCAGCTCCAGGCACTGCTCGTGCGGCACGGTGCCCTGGTCCGGATGGTCCCAGCGCAGCAGCGCCTGTACCCCGACGACCACATTGCTGTTCAGCCCGATCAGCGGCTGATACCGCAGGCTGACCTCGCCGTTCTCCCATGCGACGGGCATCGCGGCGGCCAGTCGGTAGCGCGCCCGGTCGGTGGCGTCGCGGTCGGCGTCGTACGGCGCCCAGTGCCCGCCGCCGCCGCGCTTCACCCGGTGCAGCGTGGTGTCGGCCTCCCGTACCAGCTCCGCGGGCGTGATCTCCCTGGCTGGGCGCTGCACCACGCCGATGCCTGCCGAGACCGCCAGCCCGTGCTCGTTGAGATGGATCGGCTCGGCGAGCTCGGAATTGATGCGCGCAGCCAGTGCCGTCACGTCCACCGAGCCCTCGATGAGCATCGCGAACTCGTCAGCGCCGATCCGGGCGACCATCGCAACCTCATCCGACACCAATCCCTGCAGCCGCGCGGCGACCGATTTCAGCAGCGCATCCCCCGCCTCGTGCCCGATGCCGTCGTTGATCACGGCGAAGTTGTCGATGTCGACCTTGGCGAGGGCGACGAGGTCGGACGGGCCGGCGCACTCGAGCACCTCGGCGAGGCGCGAGCCGAAGTACTGCTGGTTGGGCAATCCGGTGAGCAGGTCGTGCAGTGCCTGGTGGGACAGCCGTCGCTGCAGCAGGGAGAGATCGGTGACGTCCTCGACCATCGTGACGTGGTTGACGGGCCGGCCGTCGGCGTCGTGCAGCACCGAGACGGCGAGGTAGGTCCAGACCGTCTCCCCGTCCTTGCCGCGGAGCCGACACTGCATCCGGAACCGCGGACCCTCACCGTCGGCCAGCCACCGGTATGCCTCGGCGAGCGATGTGGCGTCGTCAGGGTGGAACAGCTCGTCGAACTTGCGTTCGGTGAGCTCACCGGCGGAGTAGCCCAGCATCTCGCTCAGTGCGCGGTTGCTCTCCACCACTGTGGCGTCGAGTTCGGTGATGGCGATGCCCAGTGCCGAGGAGATGAACAGTTCCCGGAACCGCGCCTCGGAGACCCGCAGCACGCGCTCGACGGACTGTTTGGCCTTGATCAGCGCATGGCTGACGCTCTCCTGCTGCTCGAAGGTGCGCCGCCGCAGCTCGTCGGCGTACCCGGCAGCGAGCGCGCCCAGCAGCCCGAGGATCCGGCCCGCCAGACCGTCGACCTCCTGTAGTGCGGGATGGCTGGGCAGCGCCGCGCCGAGCACCTCGATTGTCCGGCGGATCCCTTGCCCGCCGGTGAGCCCGGCATCGACCAGCTCAGCACCGACATCGAGGCCGGCCTGCGGATCCCTATCGCCCAGCGCGTCGACGAGCCTGCCGAGCATCTCGCGCAGCAGCCACTCGACCTCGTCACCGGAAATCGGCAGGTAGACGGCGGTACTGATCGTCTCCGCCCACCGCCGGGAGGCATCGGCCTGCCAGGTGTTGTACTCGGGACCCACGTCAGCGTTTCACACCGACACCGGCATAGATCTGGTCTCGTTCCGGCCCGTCGTGCATATCTCCCGGCGACGTCGGCCGCCACAGTGCGGTCGGCACGACACCGGGCTCGAGCAGCTCGAAGCCGGTGAACAGCGAGGTGACCTCGGCGTGGCTGCGCGGGTAAATCGGGTCCTTGCCGTGCTTCATCACCTCGACCATGGCGGCCATTTCCTCGGGCCTGCTGTCGGCGGTGAAGTGCGACAGCACCAGGTGGCTGCCGGGTGCGAGCGCCTCGCGGAAGCGGGCCATCAACCCCAGCGGATCATCGGCGTCCTGGATGAAGTGAAAGACCCCCACCATGAGCAGCCCCAGGGGCTGCTCGAAGTCGATCAGTCTCCGGGTCGCGGCAGCATCCCGGATGCCGGCCGGGTTACGCAGATCGGCTTGGATCGCGGCGGCCCGGTCGTTGTCCTCCAGGAGCAGGTCGCTGTGCGCGACGGCGACCGGCTCGTTGTCGACGTAGACGACCCTCGCCCCGGGGTCCGCCTGCTGCGCGATCTCATGCACGTTGCCCACGGTCGGGATGCCTGAGCCGACGTCGAGGAACTGGCGAATGCCGGACTCGGCGAGCGTCAGCACGGCGCGGCGCAGCAGCGCCCGGTTCAGCCGCGCGATGTCCCGCGCACCGGGGAGGGCGACGGCGAAGCGCTCGCCCAGTTCGCGGTCGACCGCGAAGTTGTGCCCACCCCCCAGCAGGTAGTCGTAGAGCCGCGCTGCGCTGGACTTCGATGTGTCCACGCCGCGAGGAATCCACACTGCTTCGTCGGTCACGCCTTGTTCCCCCTCGGTTCCCGGTAGGTCCCGACCACCCTACGGATCTTCGAGGATCACTCTATCCTGCATCAGGGTGGCTGCTGCCACCCATCGGTTACGCTGCGTGACAGGCTCTCCGGCGGCTCGTCGCGTCACGATCCACCGTGCGCACGGCAACCCGCCCGCTGCGGAACGTGTGTCTGTAGGGTCATACGTGTCGATCCGAGAGAATCGCACGCAACCGGTCGCCGGAGTGACCCCAACAAGGACGACTGACAGGTGACCGTCACCGGGATGAGCTTGTCGATCGGCCGTGAGCTGTTCGTGCCGAGGCCATCTGGGTACCTACGGATGGCGGGTACCCAGGCGGTGTCTCGCATGGACGACCTCGCTCGCCGGCTCGGCGACGCGGCCGTGACCACGGTCGAGGTCCGTGCCGGACCGGCGGACACGCGCCACCGGACCGGCGGACACGCGCCACTCACGGGTCACCGCCACGAGGGCAGCCACAGTTCGGCGTTCCAGTGCGCGGGCGTGATCGAGTCCCCGTTGAGGATCGGCCACAGCCACAGGAAGTTCGCCACGACGAGTCCGGTGTAGAGCGCCACCACCAGCAGCCCGGTGCCGCGGCGCTCGGGACCGGCCCTGGCACGCCCCAGGACGTCCCCGAGCGCCAGCGTGATCGCGATGACCAGAAAGGGCGCCAGCGGGGTCATGTAGAAGAAGTACATCTGGCGGTCGAGATTGGTGAACCACGGCAGGTACCCGGCGGCGTAGGTGACGAGGACCGCCGCGAACCGCCAGTCGAACGACGTGGCCGCGCGCCACGCCGCCCACGCCAGCACCGGCAGCGCGGCCCACCACAGTGCCGGGGTGCCGATGAGCATCACGGCGCTCACGCAGTCGGGCCGGCCGCAGCCCGGGGCGTTCTGCCCGGACTCGTAGTGGTAGAGCATCGGCCGCAACCCCATCGGCCAGCTCCACGGCTTCGACTCCCACGGGTGCGGCTCGGCGGGCGTCGCCAGCGTGGCGTGGAACTCCAGGACCCGGCTCGAGTAGTACCCCAGCGACCGCAGTGCGCCCGCGGCGGCGTGCCGGTCGGTGCCCGTCTCGCTGCCGAACCACGCCCACCACGTGGCGAGGTACGCGCCGATCGGCACCGCGGCCAGCGCCCACGTCGCCGGCCCGAGGTCACGGCGCAGCGTCCCCACCCACGGCCGATGTACTCCGGCGGCGCGCCGGGCGCTCACGTCCCACGCGAGGGACAGCAGCGCGAACGCGGCGAGGAAGTACACCCCGGACCACTTCGCGCCGCACGCGAGACCCAGCAGCACACCCGCGCCGAAGCGCCACCAGCGCACACCGAGCCGCGGCCCGGACTCCGTGTCGGCCACCCGTCCCTCGTCGACCGCGACGGCCAGCCGCTCGCGCACCTGGTCCCGGTCCACGACGAGGCAGCCGAACGCTGCGAGCACCAGCACCGCGAGGAAGATGTCGAGCATCCCCAGCCGTGACTGCACGTGGCTCGCGCCGTCCGCGATCAGCAGCAGACCGGCGATGGCGCCGAGCAGCGTCGAGCGTGTCATCCGCCGAACGATCCGGACGATCAGCAGCACGCAGCCGACCCCGGCGAGTGCCGCCGAGATCCGCCAGCCCCACGGCGTGTAGCCGAAGACCAGCTGTCCGAGCGCGATGAGCTGCTTGCCCAGTGGCGGGTGGACGATCAGCTCGTACGCCGGGTTGTCCTCGACGCCCCCGTTGCGCACCATCTGCCAGGCCTGCGGCACGTAGTGCTTCTCGTCGAACACGGGGGTGCCGCGGTCGGTCGGGCGCCCGAGGTCCTGCAGCCGGACGACCGCGGCGATCAGTGTCACGGTCAGGGTGACGAGCCAGGCGCGACCCCGGTCGTCCAGCGGGCGGGGGAGGAGCCGCCGACCGGGGCCGGGCGGAGCCTGCTGCACCGGCGGCCGCCCGCGTACCACCTGCGGCGCCACGGTCACAATGCGATCGTAGTGGCACGGGCTCGTAGGCTCCTCCGAATGCGCGACACCCCCGAACCCGGCGCGCTGGTGCTGGCGGCGACCCCGCTCGGCGATGCGCGCGACGCGTCACCCCGGCTCGTCGCCGCGCTCGGCAGCGCCGATGTCGTGGCGGCCGAGGACACCCGGCGGCTGCGGGCGCTGGCCGCGGCGCTGGGCGTCACGATCACCGGCTCGGTGGTGTCGCACTACGAGGCGGTCGAGAGCGCCCGGATCCCCGGCCTGCTCGACGCGGTCCGCGACGGCCGCACGGTGCTCGTCGTCACCGATGCCGGGATGCCCTCGGTGTCCGACCCCGGCTACCGGCTGGTGTCGGCGGCCGTCGCGGCGGGGCTGCGGGTGACGTGCCTGCCGGGGCCGTCGGCCGTCACGACGGCGCTCGCACTGTCCGGGCTGCCGAGCGACCGGTTCTGCTTCGAGGGCTTCGCGCCGCGTAAGCCGGGGGAGCGCCGCCGCTGGCTCGCCACGCTGGCGGCCGAGCCGCGCACGTGCGTGTTCTTCGAGTCCCCTCACCGCATCGCTGACACCCTCGCCGACGCCGCGGACGTGCTCGGCGCCGACCGCTGCGCCGCCGTCTGCCGGGAGCTGACGAAGACCTACGAGCAGGTGCGCCGCGGCGACCTCGGCGACCTGGCGGCGTGGGCGGCGGACGGGTTGCGCGGGGAGATCACCATCGTGCTCGCCGGGGCAGCGCCTGCTGCGCCGCCGGAGCCGGCCGAGCTGGTTGCCGCGGTGCTCGCCCGCACCGCTGCCGGGCAGCGGCTGAAGGAGGCGTCCGGTGTCGTGGCCGCGGCGCACGGCGTCTCCCGCCGGGAGCTGTACGAGGCCGTGCTGCGCGACCGCCAAAGCTGACCGCGACAACCATCCATGTCGCGGTCAGACGGTCGCGGTGGGGCGCGACGTGCGGGCGCCTTCGAGGTGGTATAGCAGCAGCAGCTGGGTCAGCGCGAGAGGTTCGCTGCGTTCCGCGTCCCCGAGTGCGCCGAGCGCGGTGGGCACCGGCCCCGGCTCGACGAGTTCGGCCCAGATCGCCCGCTCGACCTGCTCGGCGACCTCGCGTGGCGCGTACGCGTGGATGTGCAGTGCGTCGACGGGCCGGTTGTCCACGTCGCGTACCAGCTTCAGGTGGATCGCTTTGGTGGCCAGGCTCTCGACGATGCTGTGGAGGCCCGGGTGCCGGATCGTCGGGCGCAGCAGCAGCGTCGCCGACAGCGGATCGTCGATGTCCTCGCCCCGCTCCGCGATCGGGGCGAAGCGGACGATGATGTCCGCGTGCCTGCGCTGCGGGCGGACGTGCGCCTCGGACTCGGGCTCCCGCCGCTGCAGCTCGTCGAGCACCTGCGCCGGGGTGTGTCCGCGGTCGCGGCAGTCCCGGGTGAGCTTCCACGAGCGCCGGACGTCCTCGGGCGGGTCGAGGTAGACGCTGACGTCGAAGCACGCCCTGGTGCGCCGGGAGTGCAGCGGCAGGAGCCCCTCGACGATCACGAACTCCGTCGGCTCCACGAGCTCCGGGCGCGCGAGCCAGCCGGTGCAGTGATCGTAGACGGGCTTGAGGATCGGCCTGCCGAGGGCGAGGAGCTGCAGGTGCTGCTCCATGATGTCGATGTAGTTGCAGTCCGGGTGCAGCGGCGTGAAGGGCAGCCCGACGCGCTCGACCCGGTCGTAGCGGTGGTAGTCGTCGGCGCACAGCACGGTCACGCGGTCCGGCCCCAGCGCCTGCGCGAGGCCCGCGGTGAGGGTGGTCTTACCGGTGGCGCTGTCCCCCGCGACGGCGAGCATCACCGGCCGGTCGGCGCCCGCGAACGCCCGCTGAATCACGAACCGCTCGACCATGG
The DNA here is from genome assembly GCA_030856045.1 of Actinomycetota bacterium. Taxonomy (GTDB): domain Bacteria; phylum Actinomycetota; class Actinomycetes; order Mycobacteriales; family Pseudonocardiaceae; genus JALYQB01. Next base: position 1,117 of record JALYQB010000214.1, on the reverse strand, counting down.
CGGGTCACCTCGTGAGGTTGGCGACGGCGGCCCCATGCGCTGCCGTCGTCGCCACGACGCTACGAAGCGCGTGCCGTCCCGTCCTCCCCCGTGGGATGGAACCGGCGGGGGAGGCCAGGCCCCGCGGTCGCGGGCAGCTCGCCCTCGCGGTGGGCGACGACGTACCACGTCCGCGACACCCCGAGTCCGGCGGCGAGCGTCTCCCGGATGGCGCCGTTCGAACCGATCGTCAGCGGTGAGCGCGGCCGACACCGATGGCTGCGTCACGACGAGCCGCTCGGCGGCGGCACGCACCGACCGGCGTCGGCTACCGCCGCGAAGACCCGGAGCTGGTTCAGCGTGCTCACGCGGGCCGGCATCGCGGGCGAACGGCCCCCGCAACAGCCCTTCGCCGATCTACGCTGCTCCGATGGAGCCCATCCGGCTGCTGCTGGTGGACGACCACCAGATGGTGCTCGACGGGCTGCGCGCGATGCTCCGGCCGTACGCGGAGCGGCTCGTCGTGGTCGGGTCGACGACCGACCCGCACGAGGCGTTGTCCCTGCTGCGCGCCGAGGCACCCGCAGTCGTGCTGGTCGACGTCCGGATGCGCGCCGTCAGCGGGCTCGACCTGTGCCGGACCTTCCTGGCGGCGGCCCCGGAGACCCGGGTCGTGGTGCTCACCGTCTACGACGACGAGCAGTACGTGTTCCAGGCGCTGCGGGCCGGGGCGAGCGGCTACCTCACCAAGCAGGTCACGGCCGAGGAGCTGGTGGGCCACCTCGAGCGGGTGCTCGAAGGCGAGGTCGTCATCGACTCGTCCCTCGCCGGCCGGGTCGCGTGGACGGCGGCGCGGCTGCAGAGCGGCGAGTTCTGGGCGGGCGCGCACCTGGGCCTCACCCAGCGGGAGAGCCAGGTCCTCGAGCTCATCGTGCGGGGACACTCCAACCACACGATCGCCGGCAGGCTCGTGCTCGGCGACGAGACGGTCAAGACCCACGTCCGCGGCATCTACCGCAAGCTCGGTGTCAACGACCGCTCCCAGGCCGTGGCGTTCGCGCTGCGGGAGGGGATCTTCCTGTGACTCTCACCCAGTCCACCCGCTCAGTGCTCTGTGAGTGGCGTTGCGAGCCATGGC
>JALYQB010000211.1 GCA_030856045.1 Actinomycetota bacterium | reverse complement strand
CGGCCCTTCGTCGACATCACGCCCGTGCTGCACAGCCGGGTCGGCCGGGTGCTGGTACCCCGGATCCTCGACGTGATGGAGGCTCGGTCGGCGGTCGTGCTCCGGCGGCTGCTCGACGACCCGCGGTTCACGGAGCGGACCGCGTCGCGGTGGCCGTTCGTCCGGCGGCTACTCGCCGTGGCCGTGCGCTTCGGGATCCCGCTGCAGATCGCCCAGGCACTGGTCCGGCCCGCCGCGGCACGGCGGCGCGTCGACCGGTTCGGCCGGCTGCTGCGCTCACGGCTCACCGTGCCGGCGGGTGTGACCGGCGCACAACGATTGGACCACGCGGAGCTCCTACTCGGCACGGCGGTCATCCCGATCATGCCGAGGGTCACGCCGGTGGCGGGCGCCGGGTTCCTCGCGTTGGCGCTGGCGGCCAAGCTCGCCCGCGACGACGTCGAGCCCGGGGAGTGGGATGAGGTGCTGCGCGGGTTGCCGCACAACGTCACCACCGAGATGGATCTCGAGCTGTGGGCACTGGCGACCCGGATCCGCGCCGATGCGGCGGCCGCAGCCGCGGTGCGGGGAGCGACCCCGGCGGCGCTGGCGTACCGCTTCACCGGCCGCGACCTGCCGCCACTGCTGCAGAGCGGGTTGGCGGAGTTCCTGCGCCGACACGGTCACCGAGCGGTCGCCGAGATCGACGTGGGCATGTCGCGGTGGTCTGACGATCCCACCTATGTCCTGGGGGTGCTGGCCAACTACCTGCGGCTGGAGAACCCGGACCTGGCCCCGGATGTGCAGTTCTCCCGGGGCAGCCGCACCGCCGAGGCCGCCGTGATGCGCTTGGTCGGTCGAGCGCGCCGCCGCAGCCGGCTGCGCGCTGCAGCGGTCCGCTGTGCGCTGGGGCGGGTGCGAGAACTGGTCGGCATGCGCGAGACGCACAAGGACTATCTGGTTCGCGTCCTGGCACACGCCCGGGAGCAGCTGGCCGCGGTCGGTGCCGACCTCGCCTCGGCCGGGCTGCTCGCCCAGCCCGAGGACGTCTTCTTCCTCGATCTCGTTCAGGCCCGGGCCGCGCTCGAGGGTACGGATTTCCGTGCGGTCGTCGCTACGCGCCGACAGGACTACGAACGCGAGCTGCGGCGCAGGCAGATACCGCGGATCATGCTCTCCGACGGCAGCGTGCCCGAGACGCTCGCCACCCCGGACCAGCGACCGGTCGAGGGACAACTGGTCGGCACACCCGCCTCCGCCGGCACCGTGACCGCGGTTGCCCGGGTGGTGCTCGATCCGGTGGGAGCCCAGCTGGAGCCGGGGGAGATCCTCGTCGCGCCGTCCACCGATCCCGGTTGGACGCCGCTGTTCCTCACCGCGGGCGGACTGGTGATGGAGATGGGTGGGGCGAACTCACACGGCGCCGTCGTCGCCCGCGAGTACGGCATCCCAGCGGTGGTGGGGGTCCCAGATGCGACGCTGCGCATCACCACCGGACAGCGGATCACGGTCCATGGCGCGACGGGCCACGTCGAACTGCAGTAACCGGGTGCCACGCACTTCCGACAGCGCTTTCGTTTTTTTCGATTAGCGGTACGCTTGGGATCGGTGAAAGGGGACGCGCCATGACTCGGACGCTCTACGACCGCACGGTACTACCACCGGATGAGACTGAGCCGCTGACCAAGATGGTCGCGGCCATGCGCGACGAGGACGGCACGGCCCTGCTCGTCGGCCCGGGAGACGTCCGGTTGGAGCTGCCCGCAGAGGCCTATCGAGTGTTGCGGGAGGTGCTGGCGGCAATGGCGAACGGGCTTGCGATCACCATCGTGCCGCAGCACACCATGCTCACCACTCAGGAGGCCGCCGACCTACTGGGTATCTCCCGACCGACGCTGGTCAAGCTGCTGCACGGCGGGGAGATCGCCTACGAGCAGCGTGGTCGCCACCGCCGGCTTCTGCTGACCGACGTGCTGGACTACCAGCGCCGGACCCGCATCGAGCGCAAGGCCCACCTCGACGCGCTCGTCAACGAGGCCGGGGACCAGGGCCTCTACGAAGCCACCGCTACATCGCGACCTACCCGGTAGGACGACGATCTGTTGGTGTTCCGGCCCTGCTCGACACCTGCGTGCTCTTCCCGCAGTATCTGAGCGACACGTTGCTCACGCAGGCGTACGAAGGCACTTTCCGGCTGTGGCGGTAGGAGAAGCGAACTATGAATGTCGACCGCGGTCACCTCGTGACAGACCTGCCGCCGGGCGAGGAGGACGTGCCCCGACGTCAGGTTACCGTCGAGGAGCTCCGGGCCCACCGCGACGAGATCGCCGCGATTGGCCGACGCCACGGCGTGTCCGATATCCGCATCTTCGGTTCGGTCGCCCGGGGTGAGGCCGACGAGCGAAGTGACCTTGATCTTCTGATCGATGTGGCCCCCGGGCACGGTTACTTCGACATGGCCGGCTTCGCCCTGGACATCGAGCAACGCATGGGGGTATTCACCCAGGTAGCGACTCCGAATGGACTGAAACCCCGGATGCAGACTCGCATCATTGCGGAGGCGGTGCCGCTGTGAGGGATGACATGCAGTGAGTGGCTGATATGCCGACCGGGAAACCGCCGAGCAGATCGCCGTAGAGCACCTGCGCCCCGCTTTGGCCGCCGCGCAGGCAGAC
>JALYQB010000208.1 GCA_030856045.1 Actinomycetota bacterium | reverse complement strand
GGCGTTGCGAGCCCCGGCTCGCAACGCCACTCACGGGATCAGAGGCCGGAGAACCAGGGGGTGTCCGGGTGCTTCGCCGGGCCGGTGCTGGCGCGGACGACGAGGTCGGTCGGCAGTTCGACGGTGCGGGGCCGGGCGGGTTCCTCGCGCGAGAACAACAGCCGGCCGGCCGCACTGCCCTTCTGCCGGACGGGTTGACACACGGTGGTGAGGCCCGCGCGGTCGGTTTCGGGTACCCCGTCGAACCCGGTGACGCTGACGTCCTCGGGCACCCGCAGCCCCCGCCGCCGCACCTCCTGCAGCGCCCCGATCCCGAGGATGTCCGACGTGCACACCACCGCGGTGACGCTCGGATCGAGGTCGAGCAGCTCCGCCGCGGCCGTGGCGCCCGACGCCGTGGTGTGGTCGAAGCGCTCCACCACCGGCACCCGCGCCCAGTCCACCAGCATCACGCCGAACGCCTCCGCCAGCCCGGCCAGCCTCGTCCGCTGCACGTGGTACTGCGCGGCCCGCTGGCGGGCGACGTCCGCGGGCCCGTCATGGCGCTCCCTGCCCAGCCGCATGCAGATCACGCCGATCCGCCGGTGACCGAGGTCGATCAGATGGCGCCCCACGCCGACCATCGCGGCGTGGTCGTCGATGCCCACGTGGTCGATCCCGTCGACCCGCGGCTGGTCGCAGATGACCGTGGGCAGGGGCCGCTCCAGTACCGCGGCCAGGTGCGGGTCGTCCTCCGGCACGGAGTACACGACGAAGCCGTCGACGCCGGCCCGGTGCACCGCCGCCGCCGTCCGCGCATGGTCCGCCTCGGGGCTCGCGGGCACCAGCAGCAGCCCCTGCTCGGCCTCCTCACACGCGAGGGTCAGCCCCTCCAGGAACCCGATCGCGGCGGGGTCGCGGAACGCGTATGACAGCCCCTCGGTGAGCAGCAGCCCGACCGCCCCGGCCCGGCGGGTCCGCAGCGAGCGTGCGACCGGGTCGGGGCCCGGGTATCGCAGCTGGCGCGCCGTGTCCAGCACTCGCCTGCGCAGCTCGGGCGAGAGCTGGTCCGGACGGTTGTAGGCGTTGGACACCGTCGTCCGTGAGACGCCGAGCTCGGCGGCCAACGACGCCAGGGTGGCGGGTCGCCGCGCCTTGACCGACCGCTCCATGACGCGACGGTAACGGTTCAGTTGCGCTCCGGGAAGCGCAGCGAGGGTCAGGGGGCGCCCCCGAGGTCATCACTGTGAGTGCATGGCAGCCCCGCCTCGCCCACTCGCGTCCACTCGGCCGGGTGGCCTTCACTCCGTCGACCCTCTATCGTGATAACGACAACGGTTTCCATACTCGACCAGGGAGTGATCCCCGATGACGCTCCGCATGCGGCGCCGTGGCATGACGGCCGCTGCGCTCTCCGCCGCGGTCACCCTCGTCGGTTGCGGCTCGACAGCCGACAGCGGCCAGGCCGACGACAGCTCGGTGTCCGTCATCGCGTCGACGAACGTCTGGGGCAGCGTGGTGGCGGCCGTCGCGGGCGACGCGGTCGAGGTCACCACCCTCATCGACGACCCTTCGGCGGATCCGCACTCCTACGAGAGCACGCCGGCGGATGCCGCCGCAGTCACCAACGCGGACGTCGTGGTGTTCAACGGCGGCGGCTACGACGAGTTCATGACGGAGATCCTCGGGACGCTCGACGGCAAGCCCGCGGTCAACGCCTTCGAGCTCGCCGACGCCGGAAGAAACGCGCACGGGCATGAAGCGGACGGCGAGGCGCACGCCGAGGGTGAAGCCCAATCCGGGGAAGCGGACGTGCACGCCCATGAGAGTGGCGTGAACGAGCATGTCTGGTACGAGCTGCCCGCGGTCGAGGCAGTAGCCGAGCAGGTGGCCGAGGAGCTCGGCCGGCTGCTCCCCGAGCAGGCCGCGACCTTCGCCGCGAACGCCACGTCGTTCCACGAGGGGATCGACGTCATCGCCGCGCAGGTCGCGGCCATCGGCGAGGCGAACCCCGGCGCCCGGGTCGCGCTCACCGAGCCCATCGCGGTCTACCTCATCGAGGACGCCGGGCTGGGCGACGCCACGCCACCGGAGTTCCTGCAGGCCGTCGAGGAGGAGACCGACCCGCCCGCGGCGGCGGTCGCGGCCACCCGCCGACTCATGACCGACAGGCAGGTCGCAGCGCTGATCTACAACCCGCAGACCGAGACGCCGGTCACCGAGCAGGTTCGTTCCGACGCGGAGGCTGCGGGCATCCCGGTGGTAGAGATGACGGAGACGCTGCCGGGCGAGAGCGGGTACCTGGAATGGATGACCGCGCAGGTCGAGGCGCTGGCCTCCGCTCTGCAGCGGTGAGCGGCATCGACACCGCCACGGATCAGACCGCGGCGCCCGTTGCCACCGCGCCCCGCACCGCGCGGCCTGCCGTCCGGCTGCGCGCCGCGCAGTTGGCCTACGGCGCCCGGACCCTGTGGGACGGGCTGGACCTTGACGTCGCGCCGGGTGAGTTCGTCGCCGTGCTGGGACCGAACGGCTCCGGCAAGACGAGCCTGCTGCGCGTCCTCCTCGGGCTGCAGCCCCTCACCGGCGGGACGGTGGAGTTGGGTGGGCGCGCGCCCCGCAGGGGCAGCCGCACCGTGGGTTACATCCCGCAACAGCGGGCACTCGACCCGTCGTTGACGCTGCGCGGCCGCGACCTCGTCGGCTTCGGGTTGGACGGGCACCGGTGGGGGTTCGGACTGCCATCCCGGAGGCGGCGTGCACTGGTGGACCGCGCGCTCGCCCAGGTCGGGGCCGAGCACTACGCACAGGCCCCGGTCGGCAGACTCTCCGGTGGCGAGCAGCAACGGCTGCGGGTGGCACAGGCCCTGATCGGTGACCCGGCGGTGCTGCTGTGCGACGAGCCGCTGCTCTCCTTGGATCTCGCGAACCAGCGGGTGGTCAGCGACCTGATCGACGGCCGGCGCCGGTCCGCGGACACCGCGGTGCTCTTCGTCACCCACGACGTCAACCCGGTGCTGCCGATGGTCGACCGGGTCCTCTACCTCGTCGACGGACGGTTCCGGGTCGGCACCATCGAGGAGGTGCTCACCTCCGAGGTGCTCTCGGAGCTGTACGCCACCGAGGTCGACGTGCTGCAAGTGCGCGGCAGGCTGCTGGTCGTCGGCGCGGATGACGGCACCGCGTCACACCACCTGGAGCAGTGAATGCCCCCCGCGGAGATCCTCGACCGCATCTTCACCCTCGAGGGAACCGGGGAGCTGCTGCGGTACGACTTCGTGCAGTCCTCCCTGATCGCGGGAGCCCTGCTGGCGCTGGTCGCCGGGGCACTCGGGCCGCTGGTGGTCGCACGGCGGATCTCCTTCGCGGTGCACGGCACCAGCGAGCTCACCTTCACCGGGGCGGCCGCCGCACTCCTGGTCAGCGCCTCGTGGGTCAGTGCCGGCGCGTTGATCGGTGCGGTCACCGCCGCGCTGATCTTCGGGCTGCTCGGCCTCCGCGAACGGGACCGCGACTCCGTGATCGGCGTGGTCCTCGCGTTCGGGCTGGGGCTCGGAGGGCTGTTCCTCTGGCTCTACCCCGGCCGCTCGTCGAACCAGCTCTCGCTGCTGTTCGGCCAGATCGTCGCGATCGGGCGGGATGACGTGTGGCTGCTCGCATCGGCCGTCATCGCGGTCCTGGTGGTGCTCGCGCTGGTGTGGCGGCCACTGCTGTTCGCGAGCGTGGATCCCGAGGTGGCGCTGGCCCGCGGCGTGCGGATCCGGTTGCTCTCGATGGTGTTCGCAGCCCTGGTCGGGGTCGCCACCGGGCTCGCCGTGCCGACGGTCGGGGCGCTGCTCGTGCTGGCGCTGCTCATCACACCGGCGGCCGCCGCGGCTCAGCTGACCGCCAACCCGGTGACGGCGATGCTGCTGGCCACCGTCTTCGCCGAGGTCGCCGTGGTCGGGGGCATCATCCTCTCGCTCGCACCCGGAGCGCCGATCAGCGCCTACGTCACGGCGATCGTGTTCGTGATCTACCTCGCCTGCCGGGGGATCGGTGCGACCCGCCCCGCCCCGTTCGCACCATAATCGGACTCATGGCGTGCAGAGAGTCCGAACGCGGTCGCAGACCCGCGTCTGGGAGTGCGATATGGAGCCATGTATCACACGATGCCGGTCCAGTCGTCCAAACGCGGCGAGCAGGGCCTCGATGTCCAGCCCGGCGACGCGACCGCGAGGCGCAAGCGGGGCGAGCTGGTCAAGTACCGCATCGGTGCGGCGCGTCGAGCACGGGTGTGCCCGTCGACGCGCACGTGGCGCAGTGCCCAGCAGACGGCCTCCGGTTCATCCCGGGTCGAGGTGCAGCACGATGCGGTCGACGTCCGGCGCCTGCGCCAGCCGGATCACCAGCGGCAGCACGTGCTCCCGCAGCGTGCACGACACGCAGCCGTGGGCGAGCTCGAGGACCTCGCGCTGGCCGTCGCCGCGCGCGACGACCCGACCGGTGGGCAGTACCGCTACCGGCAAACCCCATTGCGCCGGCCGCGGCGTCACCCGCTCGTTACGGACAGTGGTAGATCGAGTGCTTACCGATGCGACGCCAGACGAGGAGCGTGGTCTCGTCAGCGTCGTTCTCGAGGTGGAAAGTGGCCCGGCCATCCGGGCCCGCGAAGTTCCACGTCAGCGAGTAGATCGTCGAGTTGGAGAGCTTGTGCAGCCGCAACCTGGTCGGCCACGGCTGGCGCCCGGTGAACGCGCCCGCCGTGACGGCAGGGAGGAAGTGCCCGTGCAGCACCGCACGGAACGCCCTCCGATGCTCGGGCGTCAACCTTGCGTAGTCCCTGTCGAACGTTGCCAGGGTGCGAAACCTCACGGCCGATCGGCGCGATCGGCCAGCTGGTCGAGATGGCCGAGAAGCTCCTCGTCGTCGGTGAACTCGGTGTAACGGCCCGCGGCACGGTCCTCGTCGGCCTCGCGTTCCCGGTCCTGCCACTCCCGCGACCAGAACCACGCCTGCTCGGCGGGGACCGCTACATGTGGCACGAGGATGAGTTCGCCGTCGCGGAGCAGGATCTCTACCTGCGCGCCCGGCCGATCGAGGCCGAGCCGACGCCGCAGCTGAGCCGGAATGGTGATGGTGCCGTTCTTCGGCTGGACCGTGGCGAAGCCGACATGAGTGTCCATGAATCCACGATACCGGGAAACCAGGCGCTCGGGATGCCCTCCCCGAGTAGCAGGCACTTGGTCACGCCGGTGGGGGCTCCAGCACCCGACGCTGGTAGGCACGGACCAGACGATGCGGGACAAGCCGGCGCCGGCCGTTCACCACGACGGGGTCCAGATCCGGCGGAGTCGCCTTCCCCCGCTCGCCGGGAGCGGGTGTCCGACGCGAGATGCGCCGTTTCGAGACCGCCATCAGCCCTGCCCCCTCGGGGCCCGTAGCGGCGGCGGAACTTCCACCTGCTCGGCGGTGTCCATGACTAGAGGTGCCGCGAATGGGCAACGACGAGCGCGCGGCCACCGCGGAGGCGCGGGTAGCGGCGCAGACGGTGGCTGCGGCGCCTGGCCGAAGGCCACCAGCACCCACACGGCCCAGGTTGCGAACACCAGGCTGTCCTGCACGGCGATCACGTCGATTACCTCCACGATGGTCACATCCACCGCGAGCACGCCACCGAGACCGGCGTGCACTACGACGAGTGCACCACGTGCACGTGCGAGCACTGCTCCGACGCGTGCGCGGTGTGCGTGTGCGCCGACTGCACCTGCTCGACCTGCACCCACGCAGCCTGATATAGGCGTCAGATGTCCGTGTCCGCGGCCGCGGGACGGCGACCCGCGCCCCACTCGGGCAACGTCGCGAACACCGCGGGGGGCTCGCGCCACGGGTCGGCCAGGGTGCCGGCCCGAGCGTCGCGGATCGCCCGCCACACCCGCTGCGACGTGCACGGCATGTCGAGGTGCCGGACGCCGAGGTGCGCCAGCGCGTCGACGACCGCGTTCTGCACCGCAGGTGTGGAACCCACCGTGGCGGACTCCCCGATGCCCTTCGCGCCGAGCGGGTTCAGTGGCGTGGGCGTCTCGGTGTTCGCCGCGTCGATGTCGCACAGGTCCGCGGCGCTCGGCGCGGCGTACTCGGCCAGCGTCGTGGACAGCGGGTTGCCCTCGGCGTCGTAGCCGACGTGCTCCCACAACGCCTGCGCGATCCCCTGCGCCACCCCGCCGTGCTGCTGCCCCGCCACGATCATCGGGTTGAGCACCCGCCCGCAGTCGTCGACGGCGACGTGGCGCACCGGCGTGACCTGCCCCGTCTCGACGTCCACCTCGACGACCGAGACGTGCGCACCGAACGGGAACGTCGCCGCGTCCTGCGAGAACCCGGGTGACGCCGCGAGAGATCCCCCGTCCCGCTCCGCCGCGGCGGCGAGCTCCGCCCAGCGCAGCGACTGCCCCGGCACCCCGGCGACGCCGACCGCGCCGTCGGCCACCACGACGTCGGCCACGTCCGCCTCGAGCAGCGACGCGGCCAGCTCCCGGGCGCGCTCGACGACCTCGTCGGCCGCGGCGCGCACCGCGTTGCCGCCGATCTGCAGCGAGCGCGAACCCCCGGTGCCACCGCCGGTGGGGATGACCGCGGTGTCGGACTGCTCGAAGCGCACGTCGGCCAGGTCGATGGCCAGCGCGTCGGCCACCAGGGTGCCGAACGTCGTCGCATGCCCCTGGCCGTGGGCCGAGGTACCCACCCGCACGGTGACGGTGCCGTCGGGGTGCACGTGGACGGAGCCGAACTCCTCCCGTCCCGCGCCCGCGGTGATCTCCACGTAGGTCGAGATGCCGATCCCCAGCAGCCGCCGCTCCCCCGTCTCCCGGCGGCGGGCCTGCTCCGCGCGGAGCGCGTCGTAGCCGACGAGCCCGTTGTAGCCGACGAGTCGCAGCGCCTCGGTGAGCGGGGCGTCGTAGTCGCCGCAGTCGTAGGTGGTGCCCACCTGGGTGGTGAACGGGAACTCGTCGGGGCCCACGAGGTTGCGACGGCGGAACTCGACGGGGTCCATCGCCAGCTCCGCGGCAGCCATGTCGACGATGCGCTCGACGAACGCCGCCGCCTCCGGCCGTCCCGCGCCGCGGAACGCGCCGACCGGGGTCGTGTTGGTCAGCGCGACCGCAGCGTCGTAGCCGAGGGCGGGCATGCGGTAGACGCCCTGCGCCATGCTGCGCGTCGGCCCCATCGCGAGCCCGCCGCCGAACCCGGCGTAGGCCCCCGCGTCCCCGACGACCCGCACGCGCATCCCGGTGATCCGGCCGTCGCGGCGTACTCCCAGCTCGACATAGTGCACCTGCGCGCGGCCGTGCGGCATCGCGACGAGGTTCTCCGACCGCGTCTCCACCCACGACACGGGACACCCGAGCGCCCGGGCGGCAGCGATGGCGACCGCGTGCTCGGGGGCGATGCCCGCCTTGCCACCGAACCCGCCACCCACGTCGGGAGCGATCACGCGGATTCGCGCCGGGTCGAGCGAGAACAGCCGCGCGGCGAGGTCGCGCAGCAGGTGCGGCATCTGCGTGGACACGTGGACCAGCAGGTCGTAGTCCCCGCTCACCGGCTGCACGGTGATCGCGTTGCCCTCCAGCGGCACGACCGCGACCCGCTGGTTTTCCATCCGCGCCCGAACCACGACCTCGGCGCCGTCGAGCGGATCGGTCCCGTTCGGCTCACGGGCGCCGGCGGCGAGGTTCGTGCCGAGCTCGGCGAACTGCAGCGGCGCCCCGTCCGCCAGCGCATTCTCGGGATCGGCCACCGCGGGCAGCGGATCGACGTCCACCTCGACGAGCTCGACGGCGTCCGCGGCGGCGGTTCTGCTCTCGGCGACGATCACCGCCACGGCCTCACCGGCGAAGCGGACCCGGTCCTCGGCGAGTGGCGGCCGCATGCAGGCATCGTTGAGGCCGACGAACGAGTGGTGCCGGGGAATGGCGAGGTCGGTCGCGGTGAACACCGCGACCACCCCGGGCGCCGCCCGCGCGGCGGTAGCATCGACGCCGAGCAGCGTGCCGTGCGCGAGTGACGAGCGGACGAACGCGAGGTGGCACAACCCGTCGATCGGGAGGTCGTCGACGTAGGTGGCCCGCCCGCGCACGAGGTCGGGGTCCTCGACGCGGCGGACGGCGGTTCCGATGAGCGATCCCGGCATCGCTCCACCCTATGGTGACCACGTGGAGCCCGACGCTGCCGGAGCGCTCCCGCGGGCGGACCCCGCCGCCGTCGCCGCCGCGCTGGAGCGTGCCGCGGAGCTGGGCCCCTACTTCCGGCTCGACGGTCCGTCGCCACGGGTGCGGCCGCTGCCCGACCTGTATCCGGCGCTTCCCGCGCTGGTCGACGACCACGCGCGCCGGCTGGGCACCTCCGAGCGCCGGGTGGCGGCCTCGATCCTGTTCCAGGACATCGCGGCGCGGCTCTGGTCCCCGGTGATCGGCTGTGCCCTGGACGGCGTGCTGCTCGACCTCGACGAGCTGCGGTGCTCTCCCGCCCCGGTGCGGCTGCACCTGCTGCGGTCCCGCGGGTGGCTGCTGCCCTCGCACCCCGCCGGGCTCGTCGTGGACGCCGTGCTCGGGCGGCATCTGATACCGCTCGGCCGGGCGCTGCGGTCGGTCGTGCGGATCGCGGAGGGGCTACTGCTGGGCAACGCGGCCTCGGCGCTGCTGGGGACCGTCGTCGTGACCGAGCTCGGCGGGCGCTGCGGTGCCCGCGCTCTCGCCGAGTCGCTCCTGGAGCTGCCGCTCCTGCATGGTATCGGGCTGATCGACCCAGGGGGCGCCTTCCGGCGCACCAGCTGCTGCCTGTATTACCGGGTCCCCGGCGGCGGCCGGTGCGGCGACTGCCCCCTGCCGACGGTCCCACAGCGCCCCCGACCTCCCCGCGTGCCGTGAACCCGACAGCCCACCGAATGTCTGGATCGGAGTGTCAAGTAAGGTCGCCGTCAGGTGAGGTCGTCGAACTCCCCGGCCTTGACGCCCTTGATCCAGGCGTCCATCTCGGGCCGGGTGAAGAGCACCACGCCATCCTCGGGGTGGTTGCTGTTACGCACCGCGGTGCGACCGTCGTCCAGCGCCGCTATCTGCACGCAGCTTTTCGTCGGATTGCCGTTGGTGAAGCTGCTCACGCGCCAGGCCGCCGCGGACAAGTCTACTGGGGCCATACCGCGCCTCCTCGGTTCGTCATTGATAGTCGGCGAGTGTAGTGGAGATCAGCTTCAGTTAGGCGACGTCGGTCGCGAGCTGCGGCAGGGTGAGCAGGGTGAACCCGCCCTCCATGCCAGGGTGGGCATCCGCGGCATGCTCGTCCCGGGTGGACGGCCCCCAGCGTTTGGGGCACGACCCGCCGGACGGCGCGTGCAGGCGTCCGTGGGGATACCGGCAGGTGTGACAGCCCGGCGCTGGGGCCTGGGAGGGAGTCAACCGGGCTGGTGGTCCTGCCCCATGCGCAGAGCGTATGCAACGTATTCACCGTCGGAAGGTGAGGGTCTCCTCGTGGTTAGACGGGCGGTCACGGTCAGGACGGTCCCCGTTAAACTGCCCCGCAATCTGAGACGGATCGGAGCGCGAAACATGGGGTCACCACCACCGGGGCGGCGCTACTGCCGCTGTGGCACCCGGCTGGCCACGGCCAACCCTGGACGCCAATGCGCGAGTTGTCAGCGCGCCTGCCGGGACAAGCTCATCGCCCCGCCCCGGGTGCCGACCGCCGCGGCAGGGGAGGTACGTGGCCTCATCTCTTGAACTTGACGCTATGCGGCGAGCCATCGTGCTCTCAGCGTTCGGCCTCGGCACGACCAGCCCCAACCCGCCGGTTGGCTGTGTGATTCTTGATGCCGAAGGGCACCTCGCAGGCGAGGGGTATCACGAACGCAAGGGCGAGCCGCACGCCGAGACCCAAGCGCTCGCCGCAGCAGCCGAGCGTGCCCGTGGCGGCAGTGCAATCGTCATCTTGGAGCCATGCAACCACCATGGCCGCACGCCACCGTGCCGCCAAACCCTGATCGAGGCCGGTATCGCTCGAGTCGTGATCTCCGTCATTGATCCGACTTCGCGGGGCGAGGGCGGTGTTGCGGCCTTACGCAACGCCGGCCTGGACGTGGAGGTTGGCGTCCTCGAACATGAAACTCGGCTGGTGCTCGGTCCGTGGCTGGCCGCACTCGAACACCAGCGGCCTTTCGTGACGCTGGTCTATACGGTGGATGCGGGCGGCGGAATCAAGGGGTTGCTCTCGACAGACCCGGCGTCATCACAGGAAGCCGTGATGGCTGCACACGATCTCCGGCTCACCCACGATGCCGTCCTGCTCGAGGACGGCCAGCTCGAAGAAGGTACGCCGAACCAGCACGGTCGGGACGTGTTCAATCTCCCTACCGATACCACGCAGCGAATAAGCGATCTGCTTACGTTATTAATTGACGGTGGTGTCCGATCGCTACTCGTTGACGGTGGATGTTCGCTAGCGAGCTCGTTCCTGGAAGTCGGTGTAGTTGATCAGGCGGTGGCCTACATCGAAAGCGGCGGGCCGTCCAACGCAAGACAACGGACAGTCGACGCTCAACAGTTCGCCGGCCTGCTTCGGGGCTTTGCCCTCGGAGACGTGGTACGAGTCGGCCGAGCGGTTCGCGTGAGCAGTGTGCGTCGACGGTAGCGAGTTTCGCGCAGCATCGCTGAGGCTCTCCTGACGCCCACGTCAAACCCAACGCGGCGGCGCCGGCTGACCCTGCTGGCGCTGGCGAGCTCTCAGTGGGTGATCGGTCCCAACCGCACCAGCACGACCCGGTACTGGTTGACGAGCTCGCGGCCATACAACGTCTCGAACCGCGTCCACACCCGGTCGCGGACCTCCTCGGACGCGGTGCGCAGCGGCTCGGCGAAGCCCGAGTCGATGAACCCGAACGCCGCCTGGCATCGGCCAGGGGCTGGTCGAAGAACACTTCGCTGACCTGCTCGCAAGCCCAGCCGCCGGCCAAGGCCACACGATCACGCTGCTCGGGATCGGCGAGCGGGCCACCGGGATCCGCGAGCTCGATGCCCTCACCGGCGGCGGCCCGGCGCAGCACCCGCGACGGGGTGATCCCGTCGACGGTGGGAACGGTGAGCACGACCCGCGCCTGCGGTCGACACACCCGCCGCCACGCCGCCAGCACCGCCACCGGGTCCGGGAAGTAGGACACCCCGGCCACGCACAGCACCGCGTCGAACACCGCCGCCGCGAACGGCGGCGCCGCGGCGTCGGCCCGCACGAACCAGCACCCCCCGCCCCCCGTGACCCGACGCGCCTGACGCAACATCTCGGGTGACACGTCCACCCCGACCACCGCGCCGTCAGAGCCCAGCCGCTCGGCGACGCCCCGGGCAGCCAGCCCTGTCCCGGTCGCCACGTCGAGCACCCGGTGGTCCCGCCCGGGTGCGAGGAACTCCACGGCCTGCGCGGCCTGCCAACAATGCACCGCGCTGTCGTCATAGCTCGCCACTCGCCGGTCGAACTTCTCAGCAACCCACCTGCTGCTTCCCGTCACCTGGCCCAGCCTGCTCCGTCACGACACCATCAGCACCCGCGGAGCATCACGCGGATCGAGCACCTCGTAGCTGACCGACCCCGACCTGCCTGTTGTCCTGGTTGGGGACGTCGACGCCGGCCATAAGGCGGCCAGCATCCGGTTCTGGATCGGCCGACAGTCGCTGGCCAGGACGAGCGTGCGCTACGAGGACCGCCTGGGAGGCCCTGCACCCTGACGAGCCCGGGCACACGTTCAGCCCCCGCAACGCGTTGGTGCGGGTTGGGGAGATGTCTCTCGAACGCGGTCATCGGATTGACTACGTCATGGTCCGCTGCGGCTCGCACGGTCCGCTGCTTGACGTCGCCGGCTGTCGGCTCGTCTTCGACCAACCCATCGATGGCTTGTGGGCCAGCGACCACTTCGGTGTCCTCGCCGACATGGAGCGGCCCGCCCACCCACCAGGGTCCTGGGCGTGACCGACCGAAGCGTCCGGTAGCCGATCCGCTTGCGGCGGCTGGATCGAGCGTCGCGCGTGCTGTCGTGGCTGCCCCGTCAACCCGCGTTGACGATCCCGTACGGCACACATAAGTGTACACTTTCGGTGTGAAGTCGATTCCCCAGGTGCTCTCCGTCCGGGAGTTCCGGGCCAGCCTGACCGGGATCATCGACGAGGTCAACAACGATGCCAGCGAGCCCGTCTTCGTCGGCTCACACCGTAAACCGGAGGCCGTCCTGATGTCCGTGTCCCAATACCAGGCATTGCAGGACGCCGCGGAACACCAGCGTGCGATGGCGGAGGCGCTGGCCTCGGTACGCGCGGAGGGTCTGGAGCCGAACCCGCAGGATCTTCAACTGCTTGCCGACATCGCCTCCGGCGCCCGTTCGATCGATGACGTCCAAGCTGAATTCCTGGCGCGCTACCGACGATGAGCTCCCCGCTCGACCCCTACACCGACCCTGCCACCGGCGTTCTGCGCAACAGGCTGGGCATCACCGACTCCGACGAACTCGACCGGGCCGAGGCATTCTGGACCGCATCCCACCTCGCGCAGCTCCACCGACGGGACGGGCTGCGTATCGAGGGTTCGTACGATCTCTCACACCTTCAGGCCTTCCACCGGTTCCTGTTCGGGGAGATCTACGACTGGTGCCGGGGAGATCCGCACCGTCACTATCGCCAAAGCCGATCTGTTCTGTCTTCCGCAGTTCATCGAGCCCTACGCCGCCGACGTGTTCGGCAAACTCGCCCGCGCCAACCACCTGCGGGGTCTGAAGCGCAGCGGCTTCCTCGACGGGCTGGCCGAGGCTGTCGGCGGCAACAACGCTGTGCACCCGTTCCGTGAGGGCAACGGCCGGACCCAGCGCGTGTTCTTCAGTCAGCTGGCCCGCGACGCCGGGCACCCGCTCGACTGGCAACGCCTCGCCCAGCAGAACCTGATCGTCAGCCAGGCATCCCTGCGGGGTGATCTCGCCCCGCTCCGGGCGCTACTGGACCGCCACGTCGCGCCAGCCGTCACCGAGACCACGACTGAGAGACCCGACCTGCCGGCCCAGCGCCGCGGGTACCGCGCCGGTCACTGAGGTGGCCGTGCGGCCGGCACGGTCAGTGGTCGGCGAGACCCAACCGGGACGCACATCGATGTTTGTCCTGTCCCGACCTACTGCCGGCGGGTATCGGTCATCCCGATCACCGCTGACGGATCGGCGAGGGGACGGCAGCGGCCGTTGTGCACCGCCAGCTCGGCTACGAGCTGCTGGCAGCTCGATGAGCGGCGATCACTTCTCCGAGCGCCTCCTGACTCGGCTGATGGGTGGTCACGCTGTCGAAGCCGTATACCTCCTGGCGACGGCGTAGTTCCTTCACCGCTTGGCCGACGTCGCTGGCGAGCCTCGACGTCGGCGCCCACGAGCACGACATTCGCGCGGCGCTCGGTGACACCGCAGCCCGCGACAGCGACCTCGTCACTCGTCGCGCCACCCTGCTTCTCGAGGCTCTACACGTGCCACTCCTATCCTATGATGTGGACACGTAGTATCAGCTAGTGGACTCTCGTCGATGGATCGTGCTGCTCGCCGGCTTCGTCGCGATGATCGCCGGCTGCGCGTTCCAGTACGGCATCCCGTACCTCATCCCCGCGCTGCGCGCCGACGGGCTGACACTCGCTCAGGCGGGCCTTCTCGTCGCATGCCCGATCGCCGGGTTGCTGCTGACCTTGCTGGCCTGGGGCGTCGCCGCGGACCGGTGGGGTGAGCGCACCGTCCTCACCAGCGGCCTGGCGGTGGGCGGCGCGACACTGCTGGCGGGGCTGACGGCGGGAGGTACCCTTGGGCTCGCCGCCTGCTTCGTCGTGGCCGGCGGCGCGACCGCGGCAGTCCACGCGGCGAGCGGCTGGCTGATCCTCGGCTGGTTCCCGGCTCACCTGCGCGGCCGGGCGATGGCGGTCCGGCAGACCGCGCAGCCGCTCGGGGTCGCCGTGGCCGCACTGGTGCTGCCCCGCACCACCCTCCCGGCCGCACTCGTGTTCCTCGCCGGGTCGTGCGTGGCGGCGGCGGCGCTGTGTGGTGCCCTCGTGCGCGATCCCGCACCGCAGGCCGTGACCGCCGACGGGCGGGGCGGCGCTGCCTCGCCCTACCGCACGGGCGTGCTGTGGCGGATCCACGCCACGAGCGCGCTGCTCGTCGTTCCGCAGTTCGCGGTCGCGAGCTTCGGCCTGGTCTACCTCACCGACGAGCGCGGCTGGAGTGCCGCGGGTGCGGGCCAGCTCCTCGCGATGGCGGCCGGCTTCGGCGCGGGGAGTCGCCTCATCGCGGGCTGGTGGTCCGACCGTGTCGGCAGCAGGCTCGGGCCGCTGCGGCTGCTCGCGGTCGGCACCGGCGCCGCGATGCTCGCCCTCGCGGG
>JALYQB010000180.1 GCA_030856045.1 Actinomycetota bacterium | reverse complement strand
GGGGGGTCGCGGAGGCGTCGCGGCGCCGGCGGCGCACCAAGCGCATCGCTCTCGCGCTGAAGCGGCACCTCGAGCGCGGGCGCGCCCCGGGAGAGCCTCCCGCGGCGACGTAGGGTGCCGAGGCGTGCGGGTCCACGTCGTCTCCGACGTCCACGGCAACGTCGACGCGCTGGCGCGGGCGGGGGAGAGTGCCGACGCGCTGGTGGTGCTCGGCGACCTGCTGGACCTCGTCGACTACCAGGACTTCTCCCGCGGCATCCTCGGCGCGGTGTTCGGGCCGGACGCGGTCGCCCGGTTCGCCGAGCTGCGCTCGAGCGGCGCACCCGGCGACGCGGGGGCGTATGCCCGGTCACTGTGGGCGGGGCTGGACGACGCGCAGACCGTCCTCACCGAGGCCGTGCGAGCGCAGTACCGCCGGCTGTTCGCGGCGCTGTCCGCCCCCACCTACGCCACGCCGGGCAACGTCGACGTGCCGGGACTGTGGCCGGAGTTCGCCCGCGACGGTGTGCACGTCCTCGACGGCGGGGTGGCCGAGATCGGCGGGCGGCGGTTCGGCTTCGTGGGGGGCGGTCTCATCCCCGACGGGCTTGTCCGCCCGCCGCGGCGCCGGGACCCGTGGGTGCCGTACCTGCGCACCGGACAGGAGTTCGGCGCCGCGGTCGACCGCCTCACCGCGGTGGACGTGCTGTGCAGCCACGTCCCGCCCGCCGTCCCGGAATTGGTCTACGACGTGCGCGCCCGGCGCGCCGAGTTCGGATCGCCCCACCTGCTCTCGCTGATTCACCGGCAACGGCCCGGCCACGCGCTGTTCGGGCACGTCCATCAGCCGCTGGCGCGGCGGGCCCGCGTGGGGTACACGGAGTGCGTCAACGTCGGGTACTTCCGGTCGACCGGGACGCCCCACGTCCTGCAGTGGTGATCCTCGCCGCGAGTAGCCTGCGTGTTATGGCCGAGGAGTCCACGCAGTCCATCGTGATCGACGCCGAGCCCGCCGGGATTCTGGGCGTGATCGCGGACTTTCCCTCCTACCCGCAGTGGGCGGGTGCGGTGAAGGACGTGGAGGTGCTCGACGAGGGCTCCGATGGCCGGCCGGAGCAGGTGCGCTTCGTTCTCGACGCCGGCGTGGTGAAAGACGAGTACATCCTCGCCTACATCTGGCCCGCCGACGGCCTCTCGGTGAGCTGGCACCTGGTGAAGGGGCAGATGCAGCGCTCCCAGCGCGGGTCCTACGTGCTGGAGCCGTCGGGCGGGTCGACGCGCGTCACCTACAGCCTCGCGGTGGAGCTCGCGATCCCCATGATCGGCATGTTCAAGCGCAAGGCCGAGAAGGTGATCATGGACACTGCGCTGAAGGAGCTCAAGCGGCGCGTCGAGGGCTGACCGGTCCGGGTTACGCTGCCCCACCGGTTACGCTGCCCCACCGGCGGTGTCGGCCGGGTGTTCGGTCGGAGCGGAGGGAGTCGGCGTGCGCGTCGTGCTCGTCGCGGGCAAGGGCGGGGTGGGGAAGACCACCCTCGCCGCTGCTGTCGCCGCCGCGTTCGCCGCCGCGGGGCGAAAGACGCTGGTCGTCTCCACCGACCGTGCGCACTCGCTCGGTGACGCCCTGGGGATCTCGCTCGGTGCCGCACCGTCCGAGGTGGACGCCGGGCTGAGTGCCTCGCAGGTGGACACCCGAGCGCTCGTCGCGGGCGCGTGGGACGGTCTGCGCGCGCACCTCGGCACCCTGCTCGCCGGCGCGGGCGTCGATGAGCTCGTCGCCGAGGAGCTGACCGTCCTGCCCGGGCTCGAGGAACTCGTCGCCCTGTCCGAGGTGGACCGGATGGCGCGGAGCGGGTTGTGGGACGTCGTGGTCGTGGACTGCGCCCCGACCGCCGAGTCGCTGCGGCTGCTGGCGTTGCCCGAGGCGGCGGCGACCTACCTGGAGCGGCTGTTCCCGACGCATCGCAGGCTGGTCCGCGGCATGCTCGCCGGGCTCGCGGGTGCGGGCGCCTCGGCGTCACGGTGGGACGCGGCGGCCGACGCCATCGGCAGGCTCGTGGAGCGGCTCGACTCGCTGCGTGCCCTCGTCGCCGACCAGCGGACGACGAGCCTGCGCCTGGTGCTCACCCCGGAACGGGTGGTCGCCGCCGAGACACGCCGCGCGGTCACGACCCTGACGCTGCAGGGCATCCGGGTCGACGGCCTGGTGGCGAACCGCCTCGTCCCGGCACTCGATCCGGCGGATGCGGGCCCGGCGGCGAGCTGGCTGCGTACCCGGCGCGCGGAGCAGGACGCCGTGCTCGCCGGGCTGCGCGCCGACCTGCCGGACCTTCCGCTGTGCACGGTGACGCACCGCGCGCACGAGCCGGTGGGGCCGGCGTCGTTGCTCGAGCTCGCCGGGGAGCTGGCCGGCTCCGGGCCTGACCCGCTGCTGGATCCCGGCGGGGGCGCGGCCCAGCGGCCGCTGCTCAGTGTCGAGCGCGGTGCCGGAGCAGGCGTCGACGCCGAATACCTGCTCCGGCTCGCCGTGCCGTTGATCGACGCCGGGGAGGTGGCCCTGGCGCGCGTCGGCGACGAGCTCGCCGTCACCGCGGCCGGGCACCGTCGCCTCGTACCGCTGCCCTCGGTGCTGCGCCGGTGCGTGCTGAGCAGTGCCGCCACAGACGCCGACGGCCTGGTCGTGCGCTTCCGGCCCGACCCCGCGCTGTGGCTTCGCACGGGCGAACAGACTGGCTCCGAGTGAGCCGGGACTGCGACGCGCACTCCCGGGTGTCTGAGGAGTTCCGTCGGCTCGCGGAGGCGATCGCCGAGCGGGCAGGCGCCGCCCCGCAGCGGGGGCGGCAGCAGGGGTCCACCACCTGCACCTGGTGTCCGCTGTGCGCCGTCGTCGGCCTGCTGCGCGGCGAACGCCCGGAGCTGGCCGAGCAGCTCGCCGCGCACGGGGCGGGGCTCCTCGCGGTGCTGCGTGAGGTCGTCGCGGCGCCCCGGGATGCGGACGTACCAGCCGACCGGCCCGCTCAGCGGCCTCGCGTGCAGTACGTGACGGTGCAGCGATCGGGGGAGGGCGGCGGCGCCGAGTGCTGACGATCGGCGTCGACATCGGGGGCAGCAGCGTGCGTGCAGGACTGGTCGACGGGTCTGACCTGGTGCTCGAGACCTGCGAAGCACCGACGCCGCGGAACGCGCAGGCTCTCGAGGACGTGATCACGACGCTGGTCGCCGCGCTGGGCGGGGCGGGTGCCGTCGGGCTCGCCGTCGCCGGGTTCGTGAGCGCGGACCGCCGCCGCGTCGGTTTCTCCCCGCACCTGCCGTGGCGGGACGCGCCCGTGGCGGAGCGGATCGGGCGGCGCACCGGGATGCCGGTGCTGCTGGAGCACGACGCCAACGCTGCGGTCGTGGCCGAGCACCGCTGCGGAGCGGCCGTCGGCGCCACCGTCGCCGTGTTGGTGTCGCTGGGCACGGGGATCGGCGGGGCACTGCTGCTGGATGGGAAGCTGTTTCGCGGCGCGCACGGCGTCGCGCCTGAGCTGGGTCACCTGCGGCTCGTGCCCGGCGGCCGGGCGTGCCCGTGCGGCAAGCGAGGCTGCTGGGAGCGCTACTGCAGCGGCACCGCGCTGGCGACGACCGCGCGGGAGCTGCTGGAGCGGCACGGAGCGGACGGGAGCACGCTCGGTGAGGTCGACGCGCTGACGGGCTACCGGGTGGCTGCTGCTGCGGCGGAGGGCGACCTGGTCGCGCTGGCCGCGGTCGCGGACGTGGCGGACTGGCTGGGTGAGGGCCTCGCGCTCGTCGCGGACCTGTACGACCCCGAGGTGGTCGTGGTCGGGGGCGGGCTGTCCCGGTCGGCGCCGCTGTTCCTCGAGCGTGCCGTCCGCCACTACGCGGCGATCGTCACGGGCGCCGGGCACCGGCCCCTCGCGAGCGTCCGCGCGGCGTTGCTGGGCGAGGACTCCGGGATCGTGGGCGCCGCGTTGCTCTCGCGCACGCTCGTCTCCTAGAGCTGCGCGCCGTCGTCCCAGCCGGAATCCCGTGGCGGGCCTGAGCGCAGCCCGATCGCGAGCCAGACGAAGCCGCCGGCGAGGGTCAGGAGGCCGAGCGGGGTCCCCACGCGCTCGGACAGGTCGAGGACGCCGGGCGCGAGCAGCAGCAGCAGCCCGGCGCCGAGCACGGCGAGTCCACCGACCGTGCGGGACCGCAACGTCGGAAGGGGCGGCGGCTCGGGCGGGACGTAGTGGTCGTCGTCGGGCGCGACGGGCGCGACGGGCGCGGGATCCGGCGCCGCCTCGTCGTCGGGCCAGCGCGGGACGTCGGGGTCCGCGCGCCACCCGCCGACGATCTCGGCGAAGCGGGTGTCGGTGGCGTTCTCGTCGTCCGCGGCGCGGCGGTCGGGATCGTCGGGATCGGGGACGGTCACCGGTCACCACCCTTGCGGTCGAGCGCGCCGGGCGGTCCGACGCCACGCGGTCGCTGCACCGCAGACGGTACCCGGCCGTCACCCGCGTGCACGGTGGCCGCCGTTGTGCCCCCGACAGGGTGTTCGTAGTGTGTCCTGGGGTAGATCGGGTGCAAGGTCGGGTGCGAGGAGGATGACACGGCGGTGTTCTACTGGCTGCTCAAGCACCTCTTCATGGGACCCCTGATGTGGCTGTGCTGCCGCCCGAAGGTGATCGGCACAGACCACATCCCCGCCACGGGCGGTGCGATCCTCGCGAGCAACCACCTCGCCGTCGCGGACTCGTTCTTCCTGCCGCTGGTGGTGCGCCGGCGGGTGACGTTCCTCGCGAAGCGCGAGTACTTCACCGGGCGCGGGGTGAGGGGCGCGCTGAAGCGGCACTTCTTCACCGCGGCGGGCCAGGTGCCCATCGACCGGTCGAGCGCGTCGGCGGCGCAGGCGTCGCTCGACACCGCGGTGCGGCTGCTCGCGGAGGGCAAGCTGCTCGGGATCTACCCGGAGGGCACCCGGTCACCCGACGGCAGGCTGTACAAGGGCAAGACGGGTGTCGCACGCATGGCGCTGGAGTCCGGCGTGCCGGTGATCCCGGTCGTGATGACGGGCACCGACGGGGTCAACCCGATCGGTTCCACGATGTGGCGCCCGCACCCCGTCAAGGTGCGTTTCGGGCCGCCGCTGGACTTCTCTCGTTACGCCGGGCTCGCCGGGGACCGCTTCGTGGAGCGCTCGGTCGTCGACGAGATCATGTACTCGCTCATGGAGCTGTCCGGGCAGGACTACGTGGACCTGTATGCCGCGTCGGTGAAGCAGGCCGAGGCGGACGCGGTGCAGCAGGAGGTCGAGCCCCGCGCCCCGACGCTCAAGGCATCGTGAGCGTTCGACAGTGTTCCCCGCACCGCGCGACGATGGCGCCATGACCGCTCGGATGATGTTCACCTCCGCGGCTCACGCCTTCACCGATCTGGTGCAGCGCATCCCAGCGGATCGATGGGACGGGCCCGGCTTGGGTGTGTGGAGCGTGCGTTCGCTGGTCGGCCATACCAGCTCGGTGTTGCGCGATGTCGCCCATCGTCTCGACGAGCCTGCGAACTCCGAGGACATCACTTCTGCTGCGGGCTACTACGCGCTGGCCCGGACGATCGACCAGTCGATCTACGAGCAGCTCGTTGCCGCCTCGACCGCCGTGGCCGTCGAGGACGGTGTCGCGTTGGGCGGTGAGCCTTCGGCTACGGTAGATCGTCTGGTCAGCCAGGCTCTGGCGAAGATCGACCGTGCGGCCGACGCCGATCTGGTGACCAGCGCCGCAGGCGGGATGCGGCTGGACAACTTCCTCCAGACCAGGACCTTCGAGCTCGTCGTCCACAGTCTCGACATCGCGTCCGCCGTCGGCATCGACCATGGTGTCGCGGGCGAGGTTCTCGGGGAGGCGTGCACGCTCGCCGCTCGAATCGCCGTACTCACCGGTGAGGGCGTCGTCGTGTTGCGCGCGCTGACCGGACGAGGTGACCTTGGACACGCGTTCTCAGTTGTCTAGCCGGATAGGCATCGCCGCATCCCCAACGGATCACGCCGAAGAGCGGGCGACCTCGTCCCGGTCGAGGAAGGTGCGGACCTCGGGCACGGCAGCGTGGGGCTGTAGGAGCCGGCGCAGCAGCGCCACTCGGTCATCACCCCGCGAGGAGCTGGTCGACGACGTGTACAGCGCTGACTCGCGGGCCTGGCGGGCGTCGTAGCGGTCGAGGACGCCGGCCAGGCGGGGGATCGCTCGGGCGGGCCGGCCGAGCTCGACATAGCAGCGGCCGGCCATGACAGTGATCTCGTCCTCGTCGAGCCAGTACACCCAGTCGGGATCATCGGCCGGGCGGCGCCGCTCGTACTCGGCCTCGACGGCGGCGAGAGCACGCTCGGCGTGGCGGGTGTCGTGGGCGCGGGCGTGCGCCCACGCGACACGCTCTCCGAGTAGGGCGCGGGTGGTGGCCGAGGCGTGACCGCCGGCGCCCGACGCCGCGGAGCGGGCCAGGAGGACGGCCTCATGGGGGTCCCCGAAGTTCGCCACCTGATACGAGAGTGTCGATACCAGGTTGGCGGCTGTCGGCCGGTCCCCAGCGGCGTGGGCGGCGTGCACCCCGAGCAGGTGATAGCGCACGGCCTGGTCGGGGTCACCGGCGTCGGCGGTCACCCACCCGGCGAGCTGGCAGAGCTCAGCGACGGCACCCAGCAGTGCGCGACCGGCGGGGTCGGTGTACGCGGCGTCGCGGAGCAGGCGGGCGGTCGAGCGGACTTCGCGCTCAACAAGGGGCCGGAGCTCACGGCCACCGATGAAGTCGTCGACCTGCCGGAGCTGGGCGACGCGGCGGGTCACGGTGTCGACCATGCCTGCGCCGATGCGGCGACCGGCGGTGACCTCGACGGTCTGGGGTGGCTCAGCGACGAGCCACTCGTGCACGATCCTACGTGCGGTGGTGGCGGTGACGGGAGTGTCGCCGCGGGTGAGGCGGTCGGCGAACTCGGCGGCGTCCGAGCCGGTCCACTCGTCGACAGGCAGCGACAGCACCCGGTCGTCGACGGCGGGCGCGGCGCGCGGGGTGGCGTCGGCGGCGCGCCACGTGGCGAGGAGGCGCCGCGGGCGCGGAGCGCGTCGTCGAGGGCAGCGGCGAAGCCGCGAGAGGGCCAGCGGTGCCCGTGCTCGACATGGGACAGGTAGCCGCGATGCGCGTGGGTGTCGGCGGCGAGGTCTGCGAGGGACTGCCCGGCGTCGGCGCGGAGCCGGCGCAGCTTGGCGGCGAACGCTGCCCGCGCGTCGCTGTCCATCCGGCCGCCCTGTCGCCTCGTGTTGCCTACCCGGTGTCGCCGGTGCGGTGGCGACACCGCGAGTGTTCCTTCCCCGGCGCGTGGGCGCCACGGTGGGCCGGTGATCTTCTGGTGGTGGTGCGCGTTGCAGGCGGCTCGGTGGCGGGGGCGGCGGACCGCACGCCGGATGCGCGCCGCGCGACGAGGTGGGCGTCACCGCGCCCTGCCCACGGAGTTGCTCTCGCCTACCGGGCGGCCCGGCGGGCGCGCTGTGTTACTCGTGTGCCGTCGTCGTGGCCTGCGAGCTTCCCGGCCCCGGTGCGGGCGATCCGCCGTTCCCCTAGACCCCGGCTCGGCGGTGAGGCGATCCACGTGGGCCACCTCCGTGGCGATCACACTTCGACATCTACGCTCACTTCTGGCCGGACTCGGATGACCGGACGCGCGGGGCGGTCGAGCTCGGGCTCTCGGTGGCCGACCACGCGGTGACGACCGCGAATTGCTCGCCGTGCCGGTCAGACAGCTCAGAGAGGGTATGGGTCAGTCAGCGTGCGCTTCTTCTACGACTGCGAGTTCATCGAGGACGGCCGCACCGTCGATCTGGTGTCCATCGGTGTGGTGGGGGAGGACGGCCGGGAATACTACGCGGTGTCGACCGAGTTCGACGCTGAGCGCGCCGGACGGTGGGTGCGGGCGCACGTGCTGCCGAAGCTGCCGCCGCCCGCGGACGCCTCCTGGCGCAGCCGAACAGCGATCCGGGACTCGCTGCTCGCGTTCCTCACCGCACCCGGCGACCGGGTGGAGTTGTGGGCGTGGTTAGCCGCGTACGACCACGTCGCGCTGGCGCAGCTGTGGGGAACGATGCCGACGCTGCCCAGGGCGTTGCCCAGGTTCACCCGGGAGCTGCGGCAGCGGTGGGAGGACGCGGGCAAGCCTGCGCTGCCACCGGCCCCGACCGACGCGCACGACGCCCTGGCCGACGCGCGGCACAACCTCTCGCGCTGGCGGGTGATCGAGGCGAGCCTGGCGGAGTCGGCGGTCTTCGGACGCGCTGCGCCATGACCTAAGCTTGGGCATCGTGAACTGGACCGTCGACGTGCCCGTCGAGGCGCTGCCCGACCTCCCCCCGCTCCCGGACGATCTGCGCACGCGGCTGGACGCCGCGCTCGCGCTGCCCGCGGCACAGCAGCCCACCTGGCCGGACCCCGACGCCGTCCGCAAGGTGCGCACGGTCCTGGAGAGCGTGCCGCCCATCACGGTGCCCCCCGAGATCGACCGGCTTGCGGTGCAGCTGGCGTCGGTCGCGCGGGGCGAGGCGTTCCTGCTGCAGGGCGGCGACTGCGCCGAGACCTACGTCGACAACACCGAGCCGCACCTGCGGGGCAACATCCGGACGCTGCTGCAGATGGCCGTCGTCCTCACCTACGGCTCCTCGATGCCGGTGGTGAAGGTCGGCCGGGTGGCGGGCCAGTACGCGAAGCCGCGCTCGTCGGACATCGACGCGCTCGGACTGCAGTCCTACCGCGGCGACATGGTCAACTCGCTGCTCGCGACGCCCGAGGCGCGGGTGCACGACCCGGGCAGGCTGATCCGCGCGTACGCCAACGCCGGCGCGGCGATGAACCTGGTACGCGCCCTGACCAGTGCGGGCATGGCGGCCCTGCACAAGGTGCACGACTGGAACAAGGACTTCGTGCTGCGCTCGCCCGCGGGGGCGCGCTACGAGGCCCTCGCGGGCGAGATCGACCGCGGACTGCGGTTCATGTCCGCGTGCGGGGTGACGGACACGTCGCTGCACTCGACGGAGATCTTCGCCAGCCACGAGGCACTGGTGCTGGATTACGAGCGCGCGATGCTGCGGCTCGACACCGGTGGTGAGTGTCCCAAGCTCTACGACGTCTCGGCGCACTTCCTGTGGGTCGGGGAGCGCACCCGGCAGCTCGACGGCGCGCACATCGCGTTCGCGGAGCTGCTGTCCAACCCGATCGGTCTGAAGCTGGGCCCGACGACGACGCCCGAGCAGGCCGTCGAGTACGTCGAGCGGCTCGACCCGCACGGCCAGGACGGCAGGCTCACGCTGATCTCGCGGATGGGGTCGGGGCGCGTGCGCGAGGTGCTGCCCGCAATCGTGGAGAAGGTGACCGCGTCCGGGCACAAGGTCATCTGGCAGTGCGACCCGATGCACGGCAACACGGTCGAGTCGTCCACGGGGTACAAGACGCGGCACTTCGACCGGATCGTCGACGAGGTGCAGGGCTTCTTCGAGGTGCACCACGGGCTGGGCACCCACCCCGGCGGCCTGCACGTCGAGTTCACCGGTGAGGACGTCACGGAGTGCCTCGGCGGTGCCCAGGACATCTCCGATGCGGACCTCTCCGGGCGGTACGAGACGGCCTGCGACCCGCGGATGAACACCCAGCAGTCACTGGAGCTGGCATTCCTCGTGGCGGAGATGCTGCGCGGCTGACGGGCCGGCCGTTCTCACCGATCGGAGCCGTCAACGGTCACCGAAGGATCCGCGTAGGCATCAGCGGTCGCCTTCCACGCCGCCAGCGCGATGGTGAGCCGGTCGAACCTGCCCACCGACGCACACGCACGTGCGGTCCGGAGGAATTCCTGCACGAACGCTCGCTTGGCGTCGGGAGGAAGGAAATCGATCCAGGGAAAGGGCCCGGCCAGATTTCCGATCAGTCGATCGCACGCCTCGTCGTCCAACGACGCCGCGATCAGCTGCGCGAGCGCCGACAGCGTGTCGATCTCCTGCTCTGCGGTGCGAGCCTTCGATAACCGAAGCGGCTCTGCTTCGCGGCGGGTGAGCAGCACGTCACCGCCCTCCAACCGGTCGATGATCTCGTTGGGAGTTCGGAGGAACGCGGAGAACGTAGCTGTCGACGTCATGACCTCATTGTTCAGAACTACATCTGAACTGTCAACGAGGCCGCATCGTCCGGCGCCACCCCGCGTGGTCGGTTGGTCGCGGCTCGGGATCGGCGGCAGCGTGCCGGGAGGGCCGTTACACGTCGAGCAACGTGCGCAGGTGTCGCGGTGGCGGTGCGCCGTGGGCCAGCATGCTTCCGTGCCAGTCCCGGAGCGATACCCCGGCCGGGCGGGCGGCCGCGATCGCGGCGACCTCGGTGTAGCCGGCGAAGTACTCGGAGAGCTGGGTCGAGGTCAGCAGGGCCCGGCGCCACTTGCCGGCCGCCTCACCCTCCTCCTGCAGGCCGC
>JALYQB010000166.1 GCA_030856045.1 Actinomycetota bacterium | reverse complement strand
CGGACCTCGCCGAGGACGAAGTCGAACGACGTGTTGCCGCCCGCATCACCCGCCAGCAGATCCTCACCCGCACGACACCGCCCCACCTGCACGTCATCCTGGACGCCGGAGTCCTCGAACGACCGGTCGGGACACCGTTGGTGATGCGCAACCAGCTCCGCCGCCTGGCCGAGGCGACCGACGCCTCCAACATCACGATCCAGGTTCTTCCGAAGTCCGTGGGAGCAAGTCCGGCCCTGGAGGGACCATTCTCGATCTTGACTTTGCCCGACCCCATCCCTGACGTGGGATACTCCGAAGGTCCGGGGCGCGCGGTCTACCTCGAAGATCGCGACGTCGTGCGGGCGTACACGTTGCGCTTCGGTATCCTCACCGAGCAATCGCTGTCCCAGGCCGACTCGGTGGAGTTGATCACCGATGCCGCGAAAGGCTATGAGTGACACCTGAAGGAGGGCACCGGATGACCCCCCACGAAGACGCACTGACCCTCGCCGAGTGGCGCAAGAGCAGCTTCTCCGGCGGCGGTGGCACGGGTGGTGGCGACTGTGTCGAGGTCACCCCGCTGGATGACGGGCGGATCGCCGTGCGCAACAGCAACCACCCTGAGAAGGGTGCGATCCTGTTCACCCGAGCCGAGATGGACGCCTGGATCAAGGGCGTCAGGGCGGGCGAGTTCGACGACCTCGCGTAGTCCTGCAGACCGCTGGTGCGACCTGCTACATCTCGTGTCGCCTGACGCACCAGATCGGCGATCACTCGCCGGGTTCTCGCGCAGTGGCACGCCAGGGGGACGGACGCGCAGCGCCGCCGTCCGGCGGTCAGCGGCAGTTCGCCCTCCCGGGTGTCGGCGTCTTGGCATCGGAGCCGAATGTCAACTCACGGCCCCGCGCCGTTGGCGGAGCTGTGCGCGGGTACCGCGTCGAGGTCGTCGAAGGCGAGGATCGGGCGGCCGGTGAGTGGGTGTGCCCAGCGGTGGGCGTGGACGCCGAAGAACTCGGCGATGCGCTCGGGGGTGAGCACGTCGTCGGGCGGGCCGCTGGCGACGAGCCGCCCGGAGGTCATGACGTAGAGGCGGTCGCAGTACGCGCCGGCGAGGTTGAGGTCGTGGATCGCGGTCAGTGTCGAGTGGCCGAGGCCGCGGACCAGGCCGAGGATCTCCAGCTGGTAGCGGATGTCGAGGTGGTTGGTGGGCTCGTCGAGCAGGTGCAGGTGGCTGCGCTGGTGGGCGCCGGCCATGCCGACCCGGTCCAGCGCGTCGCGGCAGATCGCGCGGTCCTCGCCGGTGTCGCGGTCCAGCGGTCGCTTGTGCGGGGTGCGGCCGAGCGCGACGACCTCCTCGACCGTGAAGTCCATGTCCGCCGGGGCTCTCCTGCGCGACGACGGCGACTCGACGTGCGGTCTCCTTCGCCCGGAGACGCCACAGGTCGTCGTCGAGGCTGATCAGTCCCGCTGCGGACCGCAGCGCACGATAGATGCTGCGCAGCAGCGTCGACTTGCCGCAGCCGTTGGGTCCGACGAGGCCGACGAACTCGCCGGGTTCCACGACCAGGTCGGCCTCTGCCACGATCGGGCATCCGCCGAGCTCGACGGCGACACCCTCCAGGACCAGCCTCATGCGGCGTTCACCGGTGCGTCGATGGAGCGCTGCCGCAACAGCCACAGGAAGAAGGGCACCCCGAAGATGGCTGTCACGATCGACAGTGGCAGCTCCTGGGGCGCGTCGAGGGTGCGGGCCGTGATGTCGACGAACCGTGCAGACGTGAGGTGGGAACTTCTCGGCTCCGTCGCCCGACTACCAGTACGACGACGTCGACCGAGGGGTACGGGATGGTGTGGGTGTCCACGGCGGCCCGGTGGCTGCTGGGCGGGGTGTGGATGGTGGCGGGCGCGACGAAGGTGACCGACCTGGACGGGTCGGTGCGGGCGGTGCGGGCCTACCGGTTGCTGCCCGAGCCGCTCGCCCAGGTGGTCGGTGCGGGTCTGCCGGTGGCTGAGATCGCCCTGGGGCTGCTGTTGATCGCGGGCCTGGGCGTCCGGGCCGGCGCGATGGCGTCAGCGGTGCTGCTGATCGTGTTCATGGCGGGGATCGGTGCGGCGTGGGCGCGCGGGCTGCGCATCGACTGCGGGTGTTTCGGTGCCGGTGGTGACCTGGCCGCGGGGGAGCGGCCGCGCTACGGCGCCGAACTGGCCCGCGACGCCGGACTGCTGCTGGCGGCGGGATGGCTGGCGTGGCGGCCGGGCAGCCGACTCGCGGTCGATGGGGCACTGGTGGAGCGACACAGTGGAGGAGAGCACGGATGAGCAGGCAAGGAGCCGCGGCGGTGCGGGCGGCGCGCGGTCGTCGTCGGGGCGGGCCGTCGGGAGCTGCGGTCGCGGTGGTGCTGGTGGTGGGGTTCGCCGCCGTGGTGGGGTTCGGGCTGTACCGCGCCCAGCAGCCCGACGTGGTGGCGATCCCGCCGGGCGCGTCGGCCGAGGGTGTCGCGGTGGGCCGGGCGGACGCGCCGATCACGGTGGACGTGTACGTCGACTTCCAGTGCCCGGCCTGCCGACAGTACGAGCAGCTCGCAGGCGACACGCTCGATCAGCTCGTCGGGTCCGGCACGGCGCGGGTGGTGTATCACCCGGTGGCCTACCTGGACCGGTTCTCCTCGACCCGCTACTCGAGCCGCTCCTCCGCTGCGGCGGGCTGCGCCGCGGCCGCCGGGGTGTTCCCGGGTTTCGCGGAGCGGCTGTTCGCCGCGCAGCCGCCCGAGGGCGGGGACGGCCTACCGGCAGCGCAGCTGATCGACCTGGGTGTCGCGGCCGGAGCCGACCGCGTCGCGACCGCCGCCTGCGTGCGCGAGGGGCGTTACGCCGGCTGGACCGAGCAGCTCACCGACACGGCATCCCGGCGGGGTGTGACGGCGACGCCGACCGTGCTCGTGGCCGGCCGGCCGGTGGAGCTCTCGGTCACCGCCCTGCGGGACGCGGTGGAGCGGGCCACATGACGCCGGGAGCCGGCCGGGTGCCCCGTCCTCGCGCCGTCCGCGGCCGCAGAGGAGTAAGACATGCGGTGTGACGCCGTCCGCGAGGAGCTCTCCGCGATGCTCGACGGGGAGGACCCCGGCCTCGACCGAACCTCCGTCGACGAGCACGTCCGCACCTGCCCCGGCTGCCGACGCTGGCGGGACGACGCGGCGCGGATCAACCGCCTCGCGGCCCTGTGCCCGGCCGAGGACGAGGCGGTACCCGGCCTCGTGGACACCATCATGGCCACCTACCGGGTCCCGCACCGCGCGCGACTGCGCGCCCTCGTCCGAGCGGGGTTGCTCGTGGTGGCGCTACTCCAGCTCGGTATCGGTGTGCTCGGGCTGCTCCCCGCCGCCGTCGCCCTGAGTCATGCAGGCCATGGGACGCTTCCCGGCCTCGACGGGCACCTCGGTCACGAGGCCACCGCGTTCAACCTCGCGATCGGTGCCGCATTGCTGTGGATCGCCGCCAGACCCCGGACCGCACGCGGGCCGATACCATTGCTCGCGGCGTTCGTGCTCGCGCTCACCGGGCTGTCCGCCGTGGACCTGGTCACGGACCAGGTCGGCTGGGGCAGGCTCGCCACGCACCTCCCCGCGGTCGTCGGTCTCCTGCTGGCCGGAGTGCTCGCCCACCGGTACCCCGCACCCGGCCCCGTACCGGCGCGCAGCAGCGACGACTCCGCAGGCGACTCCACCGGAGCACCACGACCCGACCACCATCGATCGGACACCGTTGTCGATCACCGCCCGCGTGGCCGCAGGCCACCCGCCGCCCGCGAACCCGCTGCCTGACCCAAGGTGCCCGGCTTGTTACCGTGAGTGCACACCGGGAGCCGACGCGAGGAGTCACGGTGATCGACGACGTGGCGGTCACCCGCCACGCGCTGCGCGCCACCGACGGCGACCGGCACGCCGCCCGGAGTTTCGTCGGCGCCACCCAGCAGCAGGTATGGCGACTGCTGGTGCACCTCGCCAGCCGCGACGTCGCCGAAGACCTCACCCAGGAGACCTACCTGCGCGCGTTCGCCGCGCTGCCGCGTTTCCGAGCCGACGCCTCCGCGCGGACCTGGTTGCTGGCCATCGCACGCCGGGTGGCCGCCGACCACCTACGCCACCAGCGCAGCCGGCCCCGCCTGGTACTCGGCGACGACTGGCAGCAGGCCGCCGAGCGCGCGCAACCCCGGCTCCCAGGTACCGACGAGAACGTCGCGCTGCGCCATGCGCTCGCCGGGCTCGCCCGTGAGCGCCAGGAGGCGTTCGTGCTCACCCAGGTCATCGGACTGTCCTACGCCGAGGCCGCCGAGATCTGCGGCTGCCGCCTCGGCACCATCCGGTCCCGCGTCGCCCGCGCCCGCGACGATCTGCGAGCCGCACTGACCACCGGCACGGGACGATCCGCAGCCGACCGCTGAGTCCGCCGGCGCGGAGCCGACGCCGCATCCTCCGTCGAACATGGTCACCGCGGCCGGGCGGGCGCGGTACTAAGAGTTGTGTGACCGGCAGGGGGTAGCGCCGTAGGTATCCCACCTCGGTCGGTGACAGGGTTGGCGCGGACGTGTCCGGCGAGGAGTGGAGAGGACCGCGGCGATGAGGGTGTTCACCGGGCCTGACGAGCTCACGGCGGCTGCGGGCGAGCAGCTCGGCAGCAGCGAGTGGACGACGATCGATCAGCAGCGGATCGATCGGTTCGCCGACGTGACCGGTGACCACCAGTGGATCCACGTCGACCCCGAGAAGGCCGCCGCCGGGCCGTTCGGTAAGACCATCGCGCACGGGTTCCTCACCCTGTCGCTGTTGCCAGACCTCGTCGGCCGGCTCTACCGCGTCGACGGTGCGAAGATGGGCATCAACTACGGCATGAACAGGATACGTTTTCCCGCTCCGGTTCCCGTCGACTCGAAGGTACGCGCGACCGCAGAGGTCATCGAGGTCACCGAGGCCACCGGCGGGCTGCAGGTGATCCTGCGTTGCACGCTGGACATCGAGGGCAGCGAGAAGCCTGCCTGCGTGGCGGAGTGGGTGACGTGGAAGTACTTCTGACGGATCCTCCGGAGTGGACGGGCAGCGCCGACGACACCTCTGAAGCGCCGCCGGCGCGCCCTCCTGACGTTCGACCCCGAACCGCGCGCGGTTCGGGGT
>JALYQB010000159.1 GCA_030856045.1 Actinomycetota bacterium | reverse complement strand
GTCGCGAGCCGGTCCGACACCGCGAGCAGCACCGCACCGATCGTGAGCAGCGCGCCGAGGATCCGCGGCACGCTGACCGCGCGCGCCTCCCCCGGGCCCACCCCCATGCGGTCCACCACGAGGCTGGACGTCGCCTGCCCGGCCACGACCGCCACGGTGAACAGCGCGACGCCGATGGCGCCCACGGTGAGCCCCTGGCAGATCACCAGGAAGGCGCCGCAGAATCCGCCGAGGATCTGCCACGGGCGCAGCTCGCCACCGCGCATCGCGCTCACCACCCGCGCCACCCCACGCCGCATGCCGGGTAGCACGAGGACCAGGGCGAGCAGGATCACCTCGCCGCCGAGGAAGGAGAGCAGGGCCGCCGCGACACCGTCCCCGATGCGGCCCGCGAGCTCGCCGTTGACGCGGGTCTGGGCGGCCAGCGCCATCCCCACCACGACGGCGACCACCAGGCCGAGGACGCGCCACCGGGTGGCCGTGCGGCGCGGCACGGTGGAGGCGGTCACGAGGACCCATCCTCACCCGCGGCCGGAGGGGCTGCCGGGCGGGCTCACCGTTCCTGATGCGCGCCGACGTCGACGCGCAGGCCGTGTGCGGCCGCGAAGGCGATCGCGGTGTCGATGTCGATGCGCGCACCGGCCAGCCGTGCCTGGACCAGCGCGTCGGCGTCCAGCCGGGCCTCGCGGAGGTCGGCGCCCTCGAGCCGGGCACCCAGCAGCCGCGCGCCGGAGAGGTCCGCGCGGGACAGGTCGGCACCACGCAGGTCGGCCTCCACGAGGTTCGCCTCCCGGAACCGGAGCCCGGCGAGCACCGTGTCCCGCAGGTCGGCGCGACCGAGCCCGACGAGCGTGAGGTCGACGTCGCGCAGCGTCCAGGGCCGCAGCCGGCAGTCGCTGACCATGCTGCCGAGCAGCGAGCAACCGTGCAGCTCGGACTCGGCCAGCATCGCGCGGTGGAATGTGCAGGTGTGGAACGCCGTGCTGCGGTGCACCGAGGCCCCCAGGTCCGCACCGGTGAAGTCGCAGGCGGTGAACCGGCAGCCCCGGGTCCGCAACCCGCGCAGGTCGGCGTCGACGAAGCGACACCGGACGAACGCGCGCTGCTCCCACTCCTGGTCGCCCAGCACAGCGTCCCCGAAGTCCTCCTCAATGCAGTCCTCGACGGCGCCACCCTGTCAGCAGACCCCGACACCAGGTTCCGACAACCTCGGCTCACCAAGCGATGGTGGGTGGAGGTGCTGAAGGCTTACTCGCACACCACCACCCGGCTCCATGACCTGCGAAAGAACTAGTGAGGCCGTGTGCACGGGCAACGCACCGACGAGCCAGACGCCCGGAACGAGCAGCCTTTCGGCCATGCTATTGGACCCTGACCGATCGGCTGTCGGCCCCAGGACATGCAGAAGATCACTCACACGAACCCGGCTGCGGCTCTACGCGCCGCCCAGCTGTGGCTGCCCGACGCCACCCCTCTCCGAGCTGCTCGCGCACGAGTCATCAGGCTCGGCAGCAGTGGCGAGCGCGCGGCGATGACGCGTGTTCGGACTCGACGCTGATGACCGCCCTTCGCCAACCCGTATTTCTGGGCCAGCTTCACCCCTTACCGGAGCTGAGCGCGCGTCGCGGCATGAAAGTGCATTTGAACATTAGGCAGATTGCGACTTTTTCCGCAGCAGAGGAAGGGGACTCGCACGCCGGAGAAGCAGGAATGTCGGGGCCATCGACCTGGGCATTCTCGGTGGTGGTACTGAAGGCCTACTCGCACACTCCCCACCCAACTCCACGACCCGCGAAAGAACTGGTGAGATCGTGTGCACGGGCAGCGCACGACAAGCCAGACGCTCGGAACGAGCAAGCCTTCCGACCATGCCAGTGGAGCCTGACCGATCGGCTGTCAGCCAAGGACATGCAGAAGATCACTCACAAAAACCCCGGGCTGCGTATCTGCGAGTAGTTGCCCTACGACGTTGAATAGGGTGGCAGGGCTCGGCGGGTCCATTCCACTGTGGACAATGCATTGGCGAGCAGTTGCTCTGTCTCGTTCGGCCTCGGTGGGCGGCGTTCGGTGGCTACGTCCAGCGCGGTGTGGATGCCCGTCAGGGTTGGCGCATTCTCGGCGGCGGCCATGACCAGCATGTCCTCGGGAACCGTGGTCCGGGCTCCGCGGCAGAGGTAGCGGTACCGCAACGCGTCCAACGCGAAGCGGGCGGAGAGCCAGGCGGCCCGGATCGGGTCGGCCGCCGGCGAGACGGGCTCGGTCAGCTGTGTCCACAGGATTGCCTTGGCGTCCTGTGCCCAGAACCGCGCCTGTCCGGCCAGGTCTTCGAGTTTCGGCCAGGCGATCCCGGACAGGTCGCCGAGTATGGGGTGGTGTTCGGACAGTAACCGGGCTCGGACCAAGGGTGCGTCGGCTAGGGCGGAGCTGGTAGTGACGTTGACGCGCAGCCCCGTGATATGTCGGTGCATGGATATGGCGAGTGACCGCCAGCGAGGGTCCTCCTCGTCGTCGACGATGACAGACAGGTCGATGTCGCTGTACCTGGTGAATGTCTCCGGAGACAGCACCGAACCGGTGAGCAAGGCCGCCTCGACGCCAGGGACCTCCAGCAAACGGGTCCGGGCCCATGCCGCCAGGCCGTCGGTGTCCGGGCCGTGTGGCGCCAGCACGGCATCCGGCCGCTCGAAGCCCGGTGAGGCCGCCTGCTGGCGCACGTTGACCACAGTGGACGGTCCTAGCATGCCTCGGACCGCGGCCGCGATCGCGGAGGCGGCCGTATCCGGCAACGGCATGCTGTTTCGGTACTCCACCACCACGGTCCCCGCCTCATCCTGGCTGAGGTTGACCGTTCGGACATTCAGCTGGGCGAGCAGCTTTGCGATGTCGATCGAGATGATGTGGCGGCCGTCGCGCCGCGCATGCACCCGCTCCGACCTGGTCCGCTCCAACCGGAGCAGCGGTTTTGCACCCGGACAGCCGCAGGGTCGGTCGTCCCAGCGGGCCAGGTCACCGGTCTCGTAGCGGATGAGTGGCATGGCCCGGTTCGTTAACGAGGTCATTGTGACTCGGCCGTCCAGCAGCTCGACCACCACGTCATCGCTCGCGTGGTAGCCACCCGTGGTCCCGCACTCGACCCCGGCGATGCCCATCTCCGCGAGCGTGTACATCGAGGTGACCGGACAGGCGAACACGTCGGCGATCCGCGCCCGAACTGGACTCGAGACCGCCTCGCCGGACAGGATGACCAGTGCCGGACGGATGAGGCCCGGGTCCCGCACGCGGTCCACCAGAGCCGACATCACCGAGGACATCGCGGTGAGCACATGCCCGTCGAGTTCGCGCAGGCACTCCTGGAAGCGTTGGTCGGGAAGCCGCCACGCCTTGCTGAGGTTCCATTTCACCACCCGAGTCGGCGCCGGTCGCGACGCCTCGGCCGAACGGGTCCGGGCACTGGCGTGCAGTGTCAGGTGGTATACCGAGTACCCGGTCCGGCCGAAGCTGGGCACCAGCTCGGTGATGTGCCGGTGCAGCGTGTCGCGTTCGGCCTGCTGCGCCATGTGGTCGACCGCGACCTCGACGGGGTTGCCGGTGACGCCCGTGGTGCGCACGCTCCGCCACATTGCGGAGTCGCCGACCGCCGACCACAGCCGCACCCGGTTCGCATGCACTTCGTCGCGGCGGAGTACGGGAAGGCCGCGCAACACGTCGTACGCATTGTCCGCGGTGATATCGCTAGCCGGTATCGCAGTCTGGTAGTAGGGCACGTGGTCGCGCGCGTGGGCAAGCTGCGCGGCCAGACGTTCACTCACTTCGGCAGCCAATCCCCGACCTCCCAGTCGATCCCCCTAAGGAATTCCGCGAGTTCGGTCAAGTCGTGACCCCCCGCCACCCAGAACGTCATCAGTTCCGACGATGCCGCCGGCTCCAGGTTCTGTGCCCACGAAGCTGCCCGCAAGGTGCGTGTCCGGTACTCGCACATGGTGAGGAACTTGACCAGGTCGTGGACGGTGCCGCCTTCCGACTCCCAGCGATCCTGTAGATCCGTACCCATTTGGGAGTCGGTCAGATCATGGACCATCGGCTCAGAGGACTGCACCCGCCCACGGTGTTCCAGGTACCGGATCAGCGCGTTCAACGTTCCCCGGGTGAGCTTGGGGGGAGCGATCAGCTGGAAGGCGTTCCGCAGATCGTCCCCTATCTCAGGACTCCGTAGCAGATGGGAAGCGGCCTGAGGGGAGAGCCTTTCGGGCTCGTTATCGATCATTCGGTGTCCCGTCGTTCTCTCTTGTACTCAGCGGCCCAAAACGTTCCAGACGCCACACGGTGCGCTCGACGGCCGCGCGTACCGCCGGATCCCGCGTCTCGATGTCCACGGCCTGCCGGGCGAGATCCAGCGCCTGCGCCGGCAGCCCACGACGTTCGGCCAATAAGGCGGCGACGTGTAGGGCGCGCGCCAACTCCGTCTGCACGGGGCTGCGCCGCATCTGTCGGATCACCCGAGCAAGTCGGTTGCTTGCGGTGTCAAACTGACCCAGCTGCAGCTCGCAGTGCGCGAGGCTGGTTTCGGCCTCCAACCGTGGAGGGGCTTCCGCGGGCACACCACATGCCAGGGCCGTCGCGTAACACTCGGCGGCCGCGCGGTACTCGCCGCGCCGTAGTCTGATGTTGCCTTCCAGTTTGCGCGCAAGGAGAAGGCCCATGGGGTCGTCCGTGGCCGAGCGCAACGCGATGCCGCGCTGCAGCTCCTGCAGTGCGAACTCCGAGTCTCCCTGCAGGTGGGCCAGGAACGCCCGATGCGAGTGCAGGTCCGCGCACGCTGCGGCGGGTCCGTCGTCGCCGAGCAGCCCACCGACCTCGCGCAGCAGCGACCAGCCTAGGTCCAAATCACCCTGCTGAGCTACCTTGCGCGCCAGCCTGCACCGAACCGCGACCGCGCTCGCCAAATCACCCTGCTGGTCCATCGCGTCGATGAGCACCTTGGTGAGGGCGACATACTCGGTCCAGTAACCCTGCTGGTTCAGCCGGTCGATCAGGTCGTCGCGGAGCTGTCCGCCCAGCCGGGTGAATTCGCCAATCTTTAGCCAAGTCCGCGCCAGCGTTGGCAGGACGCACGCCAGTGCGGTCTCGACGGAAGCACCCGGTTCGCCCGCGGCCGAACGGACTGCGGCCGCGACGGCGGTGGCGGCGCTAGGTAGTGCGGCAGGCTCCGCTGCGTCGAGCGCATCGACGACGACCGCGGGCACCTCCACCGCTGTTGCGTGCTGGGACAGCAGGCTTAGTCCGGCAAGCCGACGAATCACCGGGGTCATGGTGTCTTGGCCGATCAGCTCGGCTGCAAGCAGGTCGGACAACGTCACGCCTGCCACCACAACGAGGTACGCCAGTGCGGCCCGGTCACCGGGCGCCAACCCCGCGACCAAGTCGGCCACCGGCTGCGTCTCCCGGACGACAGTTGCCGGTGCGGGCTGATGTGCCAGCAACTCGGCCGGGGTGCGCCGGGTCTCGGCCACAAACGCGCGGAGTGCGCCGGGCAGTGACAACGTACCGGCGGGGAGCAGCCGCACCAGTTGCTCAGCGTCAACGGACAACCCGTGCCGCGCGATCTCGTGCTCGGCGAGGGACAAGCTCTCCGCGCGGGTCAGCGGGGGTACCGCGACAAGTCGGGCGACCAGCTCGTCGTCCAGCTGCGTGCGCGACGTCGCCAGCACGATCACGTCCGGTCTTGATGCCAGGTACCGCGCAAGCTCAGCGCCGGCTGAACCAGGGAGGACGCCGTCCAGCACCACAACCCGGGTGCCGGCCAGGTTCCTGGCCTGCTCGGTCACCCGCGTCGCGTCATCCTCGGTCAGCTGGCTGGCGTCGAGGGCAAGGACATCTGCCATGTCGTCCACCGCGTCGCACACCGCAGTGGTCTTTCCCGATCGCGGCAGACCATAGACGAGGACGAGACGGTCTCCCGTCGTGAGTGCCTGGCGAATGGTGTCGACAACCGAATTCCGCCGCCATCCGCCCGCAGGCACACGTAGGACGGAGCGAATGTTCGAACTCCGTAGCGGTGGAGATCCAACCTCGGGGATGCCAAGGATATCGCGCAGATGCCGTTTCAGGGTCGTGTACGACCGGTGTTTCGGTCCGTCGGGCTGCACAATCGAAAAATGGTCTCCAGGGAGCACGCCGACGTTGGGAAATACACTCTGGGCGGATGTCCTCGTAACGACATTGTCAGCTTCACCGGCATAGATCTGAATCGCGATCGGGTACTCGTGGGCGCTCGACGTCTTCGCATGCACAATGCGGTTCAACACCGCTTCCTGCGCCTCCGCGACGGCGGCGCTGAGCGGGCGGAGATCGGGCTCCTGCGGGTGTTTCCACCACAGTCTGGCCATACGGCGCAGTGACAGAGCAAGTTCCGATCCCGAGTGTGGACAGGCGAACATCACAACCTGTCTGATTCGGGCGAGGTCGTGGCCACGGCCGGTCGCGAGGGTGCGGGCAAGGTACCGCTGCGCGACCAGACCACCCTGGCTGTGGGTGACTAGCACGAGCGTGGAAAGATGCGCTGCCTCGACTTTGATAAATGTATCGAGGCTGTCCGCCACGTCGTTCAAATTAGGAATTCGCCGGAGTGGGTTGAACCGGACAATCGGCGAGGCATAGTCAAAATGTAAGACTTCTAGCTGTGTGAGATCGCGGTCACCCGCGACGAGCTGGTCAAATTTCGACCACACCTTGCGCGAGGAGAAGAGCCCGTGGATGAACACCACTCCAACTGACCTCACAGTCACCTTCCCGGTATTCTCGCCAGTGACGGGATGATGATACCCGACTCTTCGCAGCGAACCTGGGAGTCGTGGGAGCGCTCCGGACGACACGCCGGTGTGAGGTGAGCGGCTGAAGTGCCCTGGGGACTCACGATCTGTGATCACAGCGTAGAGATCACGAGCGTGAAGGAGCCCCAAGTGGAGCGTGACGTTACCGCGTCGATGACGGCTGCGGTGTTCGGACTGGACGGGTTCGAGGTCCTCGCCGCGACCGAGGTGGACGGCGAGCTGGAGCTATAGGTGTGGACCACGGCCGATCTGGTGGGCTGCCCGGAGTGTGCCGCGGTGGCGCGGTCGAAGGATCGCCGGCTGGTGTGGGTGCAGTATCTGCCGATCGGGGGGCGTCCGGTGGTGATCTGCTGGGGGAAGCGGGTCTGGAGCTGCCCGCACCCATGGTGTCCCAAGCGAACCTGGACCGAGACCCATCCGGCGGTCGCGCCACGGCGGTGCTTGACCGAGCGGGCCCAGGCCTGGGCCTATGAGCAGGTCGGACACCATGACGTCGACGTCGACGCGGTCGCCCGGCAGCTCGGGTGGCCTGGTGGACGATCACGAGGATCGTCATTGACCGGAGCAGCGCCGAGGTCGACGACCCGGCCTGGCTGGCCGGAGTGGACGCGGTGGGGGTGGACGCGGTGGGGGTGAACGCGGTGGGGGTGGACGAGACCGCGTTCCTCGCCGCGACCGGTGAGCATCCGACGCTGTTCGCCACCGGAATCACCGACCTGACCCCGGGACCGTGCTGCCCGACTGGCTCGCCGACCGCGAACCCGAGTGGCGCGAGCGGATCGGCACCGCCGCCCTGGACCCGTTCCGCGGGTATGCCCGGGCGCTGGCCACCCAGCTGCCCGCCGCGACCCGGGTGCTCGATCCCTTCCATGTGGTGTGGTTGGGCTTGAGCTGCGTCGACGACGTGCGCCGCCGGGTGCAGCAGGAGACCACCGGGCACCGTGGCCACGCTGGGGACCCGCTGTTCGGATCCGCCGGATCCTTCGCCGCCCCGCCGACCGGCTCACCACTAGCCGGGCTTCGCCCCATGCCCGACGAGGCGTGTGGTGGTCGGCTTCCGGTATCGGCGCAGGCTCACGCAGGGACCTGCGGTCAGAGCGCCGACCGCCGCCACTCGCTACGCCGATGCATGGTGACCGTGACGCGAAGTGCGTATGTGCAGGTCAGGTGCGCTGTCGTTTGCGCTGTGG
>JALYQB010000133.1 GCA_030856045.1 Actinomycetota bacterium | reverse complement strand
TCCACGTGTGCCCGACGAGCGGCGGGCAACAACCCGTTCGCCCAATTTGACCGAGACCGAAGAACCTCCGGCCAGGCCCATCAGCTGCCCACGAGCCGGCGGTCCGTGCCGCCTTCGAGCCGGTGCGGCTGCGCCACCCCGGTCGGCCTGCAGCGAGTGCACGGCGACCTGCACCTCGGTCAGCTTGACGGTTTGACGCGCGCTTCCTCGTCCGTTGATGGCTCGTCGGGACCGTGCAAACGCGTACGCG
This sequence comes from Actinomycetota bacterium, assembly GCA_030856045.1. Classification (GTDB taxonomy): domain Bacteria; phylum Actinomycetota; class Actinomycetes; order Mycobacteriales; family Pseudonocardiaceae; genus JALYQB01. The sequence continues at coordinate 11,984 of JALYQB010000133.1, read as the reverse complement.
TGGCAATCCGATCCGACGGCGAGCACTGGTTGGTCGTCGTCGGCGCCCAGCCGGTCGCGGGTCTGCTGCTGTCACATCCGCGTGCGGTGCCCGTCACCGCAGGAGACGCAGAGGCCAGCTGTGGTCGCCGTCGGGGGCGTCGAGCCAGACCCATTGCCGGTCGGGAGTGACGGTGAGCCCGAACCGATCCCAGCCGGGTTCGCCGAGTTCGTGCCACCGGCGGTGGGCGTCCTCGACGGCGGCCCAGAGCGGCGTCGGTCCGGCTTCCCATACCTGTCCGGTGTGCTCGCTGACCTCGCACCACGAGCAGTCGGAGCTGGTGAGGAAGACATCCCCGGGCCGGCCGGTGCGCTCGTCGAGGGTGTGGCCGTAGCCGATCTCGGTGGGCACGGACAGTTGGACGAGGAACCAGGCGACCATGTTGTCCCAGGGCCGGAGCTGGTCGAGGTCGCTGGTGCGTCGCGCCGCCCGGTTCCGGTCGCGAACCGGGAGCAGCGATTGTCCCTGGGAGTGCCGGGGCGCAACGGCATAAGCTCAACTCCCGAGAGATGATCTCCCGCTCCTCGAATCGCAGTGGTTCCCGCCGACCCATCTCCACCCTACCCATCGCCCCCGAAATTACTGGTACGATATCAGGGTGTCGGCTCGACCATTTGAGGCCGCCCCCGTTATCGGCATCGCAAGTGCTCACTCACCATAAACTTTGGGCCCCGGCTGGAAACCATTTGTGGGAAACTACTTAGCGAGGCGGCATGTCGGGAGGTAAACACCGACCAAGGTCATCGAAGGACGCAGTACTGGGTCTGCTGGCAGGCTCAGCTGGAATCGGAAAATCATGCTCAGTGGGAGTTCGACTTCTGGTCATGGATTGTATCAATTCCGTCGTTACTAATGAGAATACAGCTTTCTGGACTGGAAATCGGCATGAAGAATAGCATACACGCAGGTCAGCGGCCTATCAATCTTAATGGCTGAGTCCAAGAAGTTGTGTTCTCCTTAGTATCATCGAAATTAAGCGGCCCAACGATTTTCCATATGGTTTGTGACCGTAACGCCTCTGCGCGGACTCGGCGGCCTCCCGCTGACCTGTAGCGGTGAACGCTGGCGCAACACGACTAATATCTTCACGAGCTATCGAGTACATGCGATCTATGAGATCCGCTTCACCACTTCCTGCTGCCCGTACAAGGTGACTCCAAGTTTCGTAGATACGGTCCGAGTTAGCCTGCCTTAGCCAGCTTCGAAAGACGTCGTTTTCAAGCTCTGGAGTAATGCAGGATCTATTGTCGGCGGCCAACTCCACGAAAAGCATACAGGCCGTTTCGGGATAGATCTCCGACACGTAATGTAAATCGTCAACGACGGCTTTGCAATGATCGCTTACTTTGCATGGAGACGCAGATTGTAGAAATATAGTCAAAGCATCGCGCCTTGCTGCAGCGCTCGCCTTTTTGTCCCTTATTTTGATTGCATGTTCACGGTGAGCAGTGAAGTCGCGATCCGCATTGTCATCTTGTTCCTGGATCCGTTTCCTAGCTTTCCTCGTGCGGTAGTTCCTGAGCATTTCTCTGATCCTCATGTGGCTCTCACCCCCAGTCGTAGCCCCAAGCTCACGAGGTTGTACAGTCGGACGTGAGCCGACCCCGAGGTCATGTTCTGATACTCGCAGCTCAAGCCTCCCTGGCGCAAGGGAGCTGCCATGTCGGCCGGGCTGGCAAGTTCCGCCGCCTCGGCAAGCCATCGGTGCTGAGATACCGCTGATCCCCATCCGCAGCAACCAACAGGAACACAACGCACTCCCCGGAGCACGGGGTCTAATCGCTGTCCCTGCATCCAGGCCATCAGCTCCGCCAGCCCGTCGGTGACCCGCGTGTCCTGGGCGGCCCTTGATTGATCGGGAGGAGATCTCTCGTGGGCTGGCCGAAGATCTATTGTTCTGGTGCGGCTTCGATCCAGACTCCTGCGGTGCGGGGCGGCGCCCACGGCGCTGGCCGTCCTGGACGATGCCATCAAGGCTGACCTGATCATCGCGGAGAACCGTGGAGGCCGGTGAGCGGCACATCAAGCGCGACGAGCACCCGCTCGGCGCGACTGTCCACCGGCGGACGCTGACCAACCTGATTACCTGGCCGTTCACCGGGGTGCTACCAACCCAACTGCGTAACCTACCTTCGCCCCGGACCTCTCGGCGCGGGCCCGCCCCTACCCGGCCGACGCTCGGTGATCACGAGCGGACACGGTTCTCGACCACCTCCTGGTCACGGCGGACGCGAACCCGCACGAGGACGCCGCGCTGCTGCGACGGCAAGCGATCCACCTCCTCGGATTCGATACTCGCCCGACGACGGCCGAGTGGCTCCATGCGGAGCAGCTCCGAGCGCTACGCGGCGCCGATCGCACCGATCATGTTCCGTCGTGGGTAGCCGTTCGGTCCTCGGCCGTCGCGCTTGCCCATTCCGGCGACCGTGATCCGTTGCGTGCCTTCGTCCAGCAAGCCCTCGCCACCGACCAACAGGAGCAGGCCAACCTCAACTACTGGGCCTACTGGGTCGGCGAGATCGACCGCGTCGAGGTCGACGACGGCTTCATGGGCAGGATCGACCCGCGAGGGTGGGCCGGGGTCCGGTTGCTAGGCCATCTGCTCGGACGCCTGCATCCCGGTTCCGCACACGTCGAGCTCAACATCCACACGGTGTGGGCTCTGCTGCTGACGCACCCGAGCCTCTGGTCGAGCATCCGAGCCTGCGGTCCGACGCAGCGCACCGGGTCGAACTGATGGCCGCGGATGACGAGCTCAGCGGCCAGGCCCAGCGGGAGCTGTCGGATATCTGCTATGCCGTCCGTCTCGCTCGACCATAGGTAGGGTTCGGACCGTGGAGCAGTCAGATGACCAGCAGGACGCCGCCGTCGCGAGCTTCGCGTTCGAGCTGGGCGTACTCAAGCGGATGCGTCGCGCGGGGTGGTGGCACGTCGGGGTCCGTGACCCCGAGTCCGTCGCGGAGCACAGTCTGCGGGTGGCCCAGCTCGCGTCCCTCATCGCTGCGATCGAGGGCGCCGATCCCGCCAGGGCGGCGATCTTGGCCGTCTGGCACGACTCGCAGGAGACCCGCACCGGCGACATCCCGCACACCGCCAAGCCCTACCTCGGCAAGCCCTCCCCGGACGCGATCACCGCAGACCAGACCGCTCACCTGCCCGATGCCGCCCGCAAGACCGTGCAGGAGGCGGTGACCGAGTACGAAGCACAGCAGAGTGCCGAGGCGTGCTGCGCCCGGGACGCCGACAAGCTCGAATGCATGATCCAGGCCATCGAGTACCGCGATGCCGGTTACGCCAGGGTGCAGGGCTGGATCGACTCCTCCCGCGACGCACTGCGCACCCAACACCGCGCGCCGCATCGCCAACGCCGCCCTCCACACATCACCCCTCGACTGGCGCGGACGATGATGACGACCCCCACGCCCAGCGGTGCCCGCCTGCGCCCCGGCCACTGAGCGTCAGCCGGTGAGGGCGGCCAGGGTTCCCCGATCGGCAAGTTCGATCAACGGAGAGTCGGCTGCCTGCCCGTTCGCCGGATACGCTGGTGGATCCGGCCCACTCACACACCGGCTTATCACAACGTTGCTGTCCACCCCGTGTCGCCGCATGTATGACACGGGTGTTCCGGTTCCCAATTGTGCCCGGGGATAGTCACGCCGGAGCCGGCGACAAGGCGCAGGAGTGGGCATGGGCGCGGTTGGCCACCCGCAAAGCCTCCTCGGTGGCGACGAGCCGTGGGCCTCGGAAGCGGCCGACTGGCAGGTCAAGCGTAGATGTCTGGGAGGACGGTGATGATGGAGCTTGACAAGACCGTGCTGGTGGTGGTCGATGTCCAGAACGGTTTCGTGGGCAGCCGGTCGCGTCACGTTGTTCCCGTGATCGTCGACCTGGTTCGCCGCTGGCAGGCAGGCGGTGGCGCAACGATTTTCTCTCGGTACCTCAACTATCCCGGCAGCCCGTATGAGCGGTTGATCGGCTGGACTCGCATGCGAAGCTCTCCCGAGACTGACCTGGTCACGGAACTCCAGCCGTACGCGGCGAAAGCCGCTGCTGTGGTCGAGAAGACGATCTACAGCCTGTTCAACGATCAAAGGGTCGACGTCTTCGCCGGCGGCGGCTGGACCGATCTGTTGATCTGCGGCATCGCTACCGAGAGCTGCGTGTGCAAGACCGCGGTCGACGCGTTCGAGCGCAACCTCACGCCGTGGGTGCTGGTCGATGCCTGCGCGAGCCACGCCGGAACCGCGACCCACGAGGCGGGGCTCGTGGTGACCAGCCGCTTCATCGGCGAGAGGCAGCTGATCTCCACATCGGACCTGCCGCTCCAGAGCTTGCCGGTGTCTGGGTAGACGGCGCCACAGGCGTCCTCGCCGTATCGCTGGCGGCGTCACCCACTGCTCCCTGCCGCTGCCGCCCACCGCTGCGCTCGGCTGGGTGCGATCAGCGCACGCAGCAGTCTGTGAAGCGTGTCGACGCCCTGCTCGCGGCTCGGGCCGGCGCCGACTGTTCCGGTGCGCAGGGTCGCCCGGTCGAGGGATGCGCGCCCGAGCAGTCTGACGAGCTGGTCCACATCGAGAGGGTGGATGTGGTGGAAGCGTTCCGCCCCCGGGATCTGTAGTAGTGCAGCGCCGCGGGGGCAGATCGCGATGACCGGGACTCCAGCGGCGAGGTAGTCGTAGACCTTCGCCGGGATGCGGGACTCCACGGCGCTGGCCTGATCGACGGTGACCATCGCTGCGTCGGCTGCCTGGAGTCGCTCGTACAACTCGCGGCGCGAAGCCGTGTCCTGGTGCACGACGGGCCGACCGGTGGCGTGTCGCAGGCTGCTCGCGATCGGTCCCGAGACCCCGCCGATGACGGTGAGTTCCGCGACTGCGGGGCCGACACGTTGCAGGGCGTCGATCAGGATGCCGGGACCGTTCCGTCCGTACCAGTAGCCGTTCATCACGAGCTTCAGCGGCTGGCCGTTCCGGTGAGGGTGGACGTGGGCCGTTCACAGATCCGCGACATCGGCGGAGTCGTATCCGTTGGGGACGGAGATCACCTTGTGGCGTGGAAGCCGGAGGTGTTGGACGAGGTGATCGCCGAACGCGGGCCCGCCCGCGTAGGTGACTGCCGCGCCCCGGTGCGCGGCGTGGCGCTCGATCATCCTGGTGGCCAGGGCGAGCGGCGGCGGATCATGGCGCGCGCTCCACGGGTCGCGGTAGTCGACGACGGGGCGGTACGCGGGGGTCCAGCGTGAGCGCGACGGTCCCGAGGAGAGAGAACGGCGGTACGGAGACGACGGTGACGTCGGTATTCACGGCTCGAACTGCTGTCCGTGCGCGCCATCCGGTCGCCGGTCGGACGTCGCCCTCGACGCCGACGTGTTCCAGCGTGCGCCGCACCGGCATGGGTGCGTGTTCGAGCAGCCGTTCGAGCGGCGTGGCGTACGGGCGGCCCGGGTCGGTGACGCGGACGCTCCAGCCGCGGCGAGCGAGCCCACGGGCGAAGGCACCGATGCGGCTGCCCGCAGCGCCGTTCCCGTCCGCACCGGTGGCGATCAGGGCGACCTGCGGCGTCACGAGTGGGCGGCCGCCGAGTCCCGGCTGCGTTCGGCACGGTCGTCTGCTCCGGCGGTGGTGCGGTCGAACGCCCAGATTCGGGTGGACACGCCGAGGAGCCGCAGCGGGTAACTACCGGTCGAGCGAAGGCCGTCCAGTCCACGGGAAACCGGCGGCGGGACGAGGACGACGACCCGACCGCCGGGTCGGGTTACCCGGGCCATCTCGGACAGCGCGCGACGAACCCAGCGCGACGGATCGTCGACCTGGAACTGCCGCCCGAACGGCAGGTCGGACACCACAGCGTCGAAGGAGGCGTCGTCGTGGGGAAGCTGCAGCACATCGCCTACATCTACGAATGCTTGGGGGGCGTTGTCGCGTGCGACCGCGACCGCGTCGGCGTCGACGTCGGATCCGACGGCCTCCCAGCCGGTGGACAGCGCCTCCTGCAGGATGGTCCCTGACCCGCAGCACGGATCCAGGAGGCGTCCTGGGGTCGCGCCCGCGAGGTGGACCGTGGCGGCGGCCACCACGGGGCGCAGCGCTCCCCGCCGTTCGGTGACGCGGCCGTCGCCGTGTTGGCGCATCCGCTTGTCGGACAGCCGCAGGCCTGCGACGAACTGGGCCCGCTCGTGTTCCAGCACCCACAGTTCCAGGTCGGCCGGATCCTCGACCCGCCATCGCGGCCGTTCGCGGCGATGGTCCTGGTGACGGCGTCACGGAGTTCGGTCCGCTTGAAGCGGCTCTCATCGACCACCCTGGCGATCACCCGGTAGCCCATCGAGGAGCTGAGGTGTCCGACGAACCGCGTCCACACCGACAGGCCACGCTCCAGGTCGGTCTTGGTCACCAGCGTGTTGGCGACCGCCCGAGGTGATCCGCGCCCGGAATGGGCGAGCGCGACGAACACGTCCGCCGCAAGGCGGAGCTCTCCGAGATCGGGCCGGGCACCGCGCCGCATGCTGAAGAACACGATGTCTAACCGTCCGTCATGTCCGGGCTCGCCGACGGCGGAGATCTCCGGGTGCGCATCGAGCTCCTGCCGCAGCAAGCTCCCCAACCCCGCAGGGTGGTTGCGAAGAAGGCGGGCGTGGCCCTGCGTTCCTCTGGACGCGTTCCCCGCCTCGTGCGTTCCATGACGGCCACGCTACCGGCGGGGGTCGATAGGTCAGGGCTCACGCCCCTAACACCACGTCCTGGAGGTAGCAGTTAGCAGTGTTCCGCTCCGACAGTCAGCGCTTCCCGACAACGAACTCGTGCCCGCACACATGAAGAGATCAGGAGGTCAACCTGCGCTTCTAACGCGGATTTCCGCGCAGATGATTCGGCGCAACGGCACGGCTGGGCTGGCATGTCCGGCCGCTGGCTCGCAGTGCGTTGACCTGGGAAGGCGTTGCCGCCACTGGCGACACCGCACTGGATGTAGTTGCTGCGGTCCACCTGCCGAATCACAGTCCTGGGATTCGTTATCGTGTCGTGACCATCGAGACCGGCCCGCTGCGACACCCCGCTGACCAGGTCAGATGCGGGAGGACGCCTGGAGCTGGCCTGGCTCCCACGTGCCGGAGGTCCACCACGGCATGGCCTTTGCCTGGTAAGAACAGCGATGTGACAGCCAGATCCCCACAAGGCATGGGAGCGGAGTTCTTCACCGCACCCGAGCAGGTCAACCAGCGCCGCTACGAGGCGCTGCGTGGGTTCTTCGTCGAGGGCCTCACCCATGCCCAAGCCGGAGCGCGCTTCGGCTACACCCGGTGGGCGATGGTGAACCTGGTGCGCGAGCACCGGGCCGGGAAGCTGGAGCTGTTCGCCCCGCCCCGCAAGCCCGGGCCGCCGCCCGGGGTGGCCCCGGCCAAGGACCGCGCCCGCGGCCGGGTGATCGAACTGCGCCGGCAGGGCCTGTCGACCTACGAGATCTCCGCGCGGCTCGCCGGGGAGGGCACGCCGCTGAACCGCACGAGCGTGGGGGAGATCCTCACCGAGGAGGGATTCGGGCGGTTGCTGCGCCAACCCGCCGAACAGGCCAGCACCGCGGTGGCCACCCCGGGACGCGACCCCCGGCTACCCAAGACCGCGGCACTGGACCTCGCCACCTGGCCGGCCCGGGTGGACTCGGCCAAGGCCGGCCTGTTGCTGCTGGTGCCCGACCTGGTCGCCCTTGACCTGCCCGCCCTGGCCGTCAAAGCGGGCTACCCCGGCACCCGGATCGTGCCCGCCGCCAGTTGGCTGCTGTCGCTGCTGGCGTTGAAACTGACCCGGACCCGGCGGGTCTCCCACGTCGATGACCTGCTGCTGAGCGACCCGGCCGCCGCGCTGCTGGCCGGCCTGGCCACGTTGCCGAAGAAGAGCGCGCTCACCGACTACTCCTACCGCACCAGCCACGACCACCAGCGCGCGCTGCTGGCCGCGCTGGACACCAAAATGATCGCGGGTGGGCTGGCCACCCGCGACGAAGCGATCTTCGACCTGGACTTCCACGCCGTCATGCACTGGGGTGTCGACCCCGCCCTGGAGAAGCACTACGTACCCACCCGCTCCCAGCGTTCCCGCTCGGTGCTGACCTTCTTCGCCCAGGACTCCGGCACCCACAACCTCGTCTACGCCAACGCCGATCTGTCCAAGGCCACCCAAAACCGCGAGGTCATCGCGTTCTGCGACCACTGGAAGAAGGCCAGCGGCACAGACCCGCACATGCTGGTCATGGACCAGAAGGTCACCACCCAGCCCGTGCTTGCCGAACTCGACGCCCGCGGCGTCAAGTTCCTCACCCTGCGGATGCGCTCCGCAGCCCTCCTGCGCCACATCAACAACCTGCAACCAGCGGACTACAAGACGATCACCCTGGACAGATCCGGCCGATACAACCGACCCCAAGTCCACGAGTCAACAGTCCACCTGTCGAACTACCCCGCCACCCTGCGCCAGTTCATCATCACCGGACTGGGCCGCGACACGCCCACCGTCATCATCACCAACGACACCGACAGCAGCGCCAAGCAACTCATCACCCGCTACGCCCGCCGGATGACCATCGAGCAACGCCTCGCCGAGATCATCCGCGCCTTCCACGCCGACGCGCTGTCCTCGGCGGTCAACCTCAACGTCGACCTCGACATCATGCTCTGCGTGCTGGCCCAAGCCCTCATCGCCGCCCTGCGCGCCCGCCTACCCGGCTACACCACCGCCACCCCAGACACCCTGCAACGCCGATTCCTCGAAACCCCCGGCCAGATCATCACCACCGCCGACACCATCACCGTCCGCCTCAACCGGCGCGCCTACTCACCCGTCCTCCGCCAAGCCGACCTACCCGACACACCCGTCCCCTGGTGGGACAACCGCACCCTTCACTATGAGTTCGCCTGACCCTTGCCCGAACCAGTTGCGTGGAAATCCGCGCTAAGCCGCCATCGACTTTAACAAGACATAAAATTCAGGACTGGTACGAACGGTAGATACATGAGCGGGTAAATCTGAGCTCGTGTCAGCTCGGGTTGATCACACAGGGTGGATCGGAACACGAGTCTGGATCTGATCGCGGACTTGTGTGTAGACGTCGACATTGATCGTGGGTGCCACCCAGAGCGAGAGCGCGACTGCATAATCGACTGTCTCTCCGTTGAGGCCGCCGGCTTGCTCGTAGCACTTCACGCGGACGGCGAGATTCGATCCTTGACCGGCAGCGAAGGCGCTCTGTGTCTCCCACGTCTGGTGCTGGACGGTGGTGGCTCCACGAGTGGCGGTGTCGGCGTTCAGTCCGTGTGGTGTGCCGAGCGTTGGGATGGCGCCCGCTGGCTTGACGAAGGATATCGCCGCGCGGCGGTACTGGCGGTGGCGCCAGTTGACTGGTGACAGCCAGGCGAGGGTGGCGTCGATTCTCTTCGTCTCACGAACGCTCAGCCCGTCAGGAAGGGGGAGCAGCAGTTCTTGCTCCTCGACTGCACCGAGTGAGCCGATGAAGATTAGGACCGCTTCGTTACTGGCGCAGCCTTGGGAGAAGTCTCTGACGAGGACGCCATTGCCCACCGCTTGCTCGATGCGCAATGTGGCGCTGCTGAAGTCGGCGAGTTCGCCGGTTCCATGGACGAGAAGGGCTTTGATCGCTACCGCACGTTGGCGGCGTGTGACAGGAACGCCAGCGGTAATCTCGTCGAGTAGGTCGTGAAGCTTGGCGGCTTGCCGGGTGATCAGGGCTGCGGCAGGACTTGTGCCGGCGGTGAATGTCTCCCTGCTAGTGCCGGGCGAGGCGACCCGGATCCCTGGGCCCAAGGGCGATCCACTGGTGAGGGTAATCGAGTCCGCAGGAACTGCGGGCGGGCGGAACATGGCGCGACCGCCATCTGTGGCTAGATCGGGCTTTACGCTGCGTCGGTAACCGGTGCCGAGAGCCGAGACCGGGCTGATACTGACGAGCCCATCAGTCGGGTCAGCCGTGTATCCGACGGGGCCGGCGTTGGAGGAGTCGGCGTGTACCGCGCCTACAGTGATCGCGTTGATCGATTCTGCGGGCGCGAGTAGGCGTCTCTGGTTTTGGTTACGTTGCTGTGCCCCTAGCACAGCCTGCCTACGGTCGTCTCCGGTGAGCGCGACCAGCTCGTCGCTGTTGAAGAGCGTCAGCGGCAAGTGGCGGTGGTTGCCCGCCGAGACGACAACGAGAACTCCGTACTTGTAGCTGAGCCAGTCGATCATCCGCGCCCAGGACGACAAGATCGAGTCGAATGGTGTCGCAGGGTCGCCGATCGACAGGCTGACGATCGCGACCTTCGGGGCAGCAGGGCTCGCGCCGTCACCGGAGTCGAAGAGCTCGCGGAACACCCGCCACATGAAATCGGGGGTCAGTTCGTCCGCAGGCAGTTCCTCGCTGCGCTGAACCGTCTCCGGCGACGGGGTGAGTATGGGGCGCACGAGAACCTGCCGTGATGCCGGGGCCTCACCCGAGCTGCGGTCACCCCAGACGACGACGGACGACATCCACGTTCCGTGCTTGCGCTCGTCCACGGTGGACTCAGAGCCTGTTGGCGAACGTCTCAGGCGGCCTGTTGATCTGGTTTGGGGGGTGGGGCGGGACGGTCACCGCCCCAGCGGGGCTGGGGTGGGGTGCCGGTGGTGTGACGGGCCAGCTGGCGCGTCATGATCATGACTGTGGCCCAGAGCACCATGGCTTCATGATGTTCGGGCAGCCGCTCGTAGTCGCGGACCAGGCGGCGGTGACTGCTCCCCACCCGGCCGGTGGTCGATCCGGCGGATCCGCTGGGTTACCACCGCGGCCGCATCAGCGATCGGGTCGTGTTCGACAAGCTGGTGCAGATGCTGCGGTTCGACTGCTCGTATGAGGCCATCGCCGACACCACCTGCTCCGGCGACCACGATCCGCAACCGCCGCAACGAGTGGATCGCCCTGGGCATCTTTGCCCGACCCCGAGCAGATCGCGCTGGAGTCCTACGACCGGATCGTGGGCATGGTGCTGGGGGAGCTCTCAGTCGACGGGTGCATCCCACCGCGCCCGGCGGCGAGGTCGCCGGGAACTCCCCGGTCGACCGGGCAAACAGGGCGTCAAACGCTCCAACCTGGTCGAGGGCTACGGGATCCCGCTGGGCCGGGCCTTGGCCGGCGCCAACCGGCACGACTCCCCGCTGCCAGCCCCCACGTTGGACACGCTGGACGACCTGGGTACGCCGCCCGAGAGGATCACTGTGCGCCTGGATGCCGGCTACGGCCCAGGGCCACCCGCGCCGAGATCGACAGCCGCAGCATGCGCGGCGAGATCGCCCACACCGGCGACAAGGCGCCCATCCCGACCGGACAGCGCTGGCACGTCGAACGCACCCACGCCTGGCAGAACGCCTTCAACCGGCTGCGATGCTGCCACGAACGCACCGAGTCCGTCGTCGACGCGTTCTTCGACCTCGCCGACATCATCATCACCCTACGTAGCCCCATCCGGCAGGCCATGGACCACCCACCGATGGGATGGTCGCTCCCGACGCCACCCATGATCAATCTCCTATTTGCGCGACCTCTTAATCCGTCGCAACGTGCCTTACTTGGTCGTAAACACGTAGCCGGTGTCGATCCAGGCGAGGCCCTGACTGATCTCTCCGGAACTGGTTCTGTGCGGTCGGCGCGACATTAGTCGGACGTCGCATCACTTAATTGTAGGTGGTTTCGGGCGTTTCCGCGAAATGATGAGGCGTAGAGTAACAATCGCTCCAAGTAGTGCCGTGGTAGTTGCTATCATCCCCTTGGCACTAGTGAATACAGAGCCAACACGGTCGAATCCTTCCGCCAACCATTGATCTGGGGAAACTGACACATCGACTGTAATCCGGTACGTCTGCTCGCTGGCCTCTACTTGTGGACTTAAAATGGGGTAGCCTATGTCATTCTTCAGTGTAATGACG
>JALYQB010000129.1 GCA_030856045.1 Actinomycetota bacterium | reverse complement strand
GCCGCCCTCGCCGCCGTCGGTGTCGCCGCCGTCGGTGCCGGAGCCGTCGAGCTGGTCGGCGACCTCCCCGAGCGCGCGGAGCAGCCGCTCCAGCCGTGCGGGCGTGGCACCCGCGGGCGCGGCGGCGAGGACCCAGTCCTCCTCGAACCACGCAACGGGGATGTCGTCGCCGATCTCGTCGAGCGCGCCGACGAGCTCCGGCGTGATCATCCGGCGGGTGACCGAGAGGTCGGTGACGAACGCGTCCCGGACACCGACCGGGCCGAGCGAATCCAGCCCGGCGTCGGAGGGGGACGGCACGCTGGGCAGCCACATCTCGACGACCGCACCGGAGTGCGTCTCATGCCGCTGCACGGCCACGATGACGGTGGCGACCTTACCGTTCTGCACGAGATCGAAGGCGTGCACCAGCCGGCGGCTCTCGGCGGTGAACAGCCTGCCGGACACCAGGTCGGTGGCCACGCGCGCGCCACCCTGCCCGATTCCGCCGTGGTGCCAGCGGTCGGGCAGCACCGGGTCGGACTCGACGAACTGCCAGCCGCGCAGGCTCGCCCACCGGCGCCGCTCGCGGCTGTGCGCGGTGCGTCGGCCATGGTCCGCGACGAGCAGCCCTGCGCCGACCACGGCCGCCACCCCGGCGATCGTGAACCACACCCACGCAGGCATGCGGCCGAGCGTAACCGGGTCGGGGCGCCGGCCGCGGTGAACGCGCCGTGTGGGTGGGTTCTGAGTACGGCCGACCCCGCCGGGCGGTCAGCCGCGATCGGCGTCGAATGCCGTCCGGAGCGTCGCCGGGGCTTTCCGGCGCCAGGACTCCTCGATCAGTTCGGCGAGCTGGTCGGGGTCGACGCGCTCCAGGTCGACGAGTATCGCGCCGTACCCGTCATAGTGCGACGTCGTGTAGTACGCCGGGTCACCCGACGCCAACAGGGCTTCCTTCTCGCCCAGCTCGCACATCAGCACAAGCCCGCCCTCGGCCTCGGTGCGCAGCCGGGCGAACCCCTTGCCCGCGACCTTGAGCGACGGCGTCCGGTACCACGTCGACTCTTCGACGTCCGGCAGCGCTGTCCCCAGCGTCACGACATCGTCCCAGTTGGGCATCTCAGCTCCGGTTCGTCAGCACACCGCGTGCCATAGTGCCCCCCGCGCCCGGGCCATGTCTTGGACGAACCGGAGCTGAGCGCCGATCGGACCGCGATGTGGAGCCACTGTGCAGTTGCCGGCAGCTGCTGGTGCTCGGACCTCCAGCAGCGCTGACCCTGGCGGCAGGATGAGGCGGTTCGCTCCTGCGTTGCCCCCAATGCCGCGTTGGGGGCAACGCGGGCGCTCACCGGGCAGCGGAGGCGGAATCGGCGAGCGGATCGGGCAACGCTCGCACCAGGCTCTCGACGATCGGGACACCGACCGCGTCGAGCGCGCTGCGGTCGTGGTAACCACCGTCGTAGAGCACGCACGCCGCACCCGCATCGGCGGCCGCGGCGGCGTCGTCGACGCTGTCTCCGACGATCAGCACGTCGGCGGGGTGGAGCTCGAGCGCGGCCAGGTGGCGCGTGAGGTGGGTGGACTTGTGGCCGCCGCCGGGGCCGCGCAACCCGTCGATCCGGGCGAACTCCCCGGCGATCCCCCACCGCTCGACGAAGGGCACCAGTTCCTCGTGCCGCCACATCGACAGCAGCGACTGAGTGCCGCCGCGGCGCCGCCAGGTCGCGAGTGCCTCAGCGGCGCCCTCGGCCAGGCCGCACCCGCTCAGCCGCGTGCGGTAGGCGGTGTGGAAGTCGTGGTCCAGCCCGGGAAACTCGGCGGCATCGACCTCCCGGCCGAACAGCCGCGAGTAGAACAGCGATATCGGGCGGGTGTACGCGGCGCGGTACGCCTCCAGGGTGACCGGCGGCAGGCCGCGCGCGGCGAACGTCTCGCACGCGGCGCCGTACACCGCGGCGACGTCATCGAAGAGCGTGCCGTTCCAGTCCCAGACGATGTGCGTTCCCACTGCCGGGAGACTACGGGCGGGGTGGTCACGGTGGCGCCGTACCGCTCGGCGGCACAGCGGTTCTGTCGGTGCGGGGGTGCATCATCGGCGCACGTACCCGATTCTGGCAGGGGGAGATCATGTGTTGGACGTGCGACCACCCGGGCAGCACCTATCAGGACCAGCTCGATCACCTGCGCGGGCTGATGGTCCGGCACGGTTGGGCGGTGCAGGGCGTGGAGGGGGACCGGGTTCATCCACCGATCGCCTATACGCTGGGGCTCACCCTGTGCGGCCTGCCCGAACTCGTCGTCACCGGCATGTCGTTGACGCGGTCGGCCGCGCTGCTGAACCGCGTTGCCGGACACCTGATGCACGCCGAGCCGCCCGGGGCAGGCGAGCGGATCCCGCTCGTCGGTGGTCCGCTGATCGAGATCGTCGAGCTGGCCCATCCCGATGCGCACCTGGACACGGCGGTAGCGTTCTTCGGTCGGGAGCTCCGGGCGCTGCAGCTGGTCTGGGCCGACGACCGCGGCGGCTGGCCGTGGGACCGTGGGTTCCGCGGCAGCCGAGGCGGTCAGCCGGTGCTCGGACCGCGCACCGCGTGGACGGGGAGCGGCAACCATCAGTGAGGTTCCACCGCGCAGCGGACCGCATCTACACCTTTACCTTTGGGCGCGCCG
>JALYQB010000122.1 GCA_030856045.1 Actinomycetota bacterium | reverse complement strand
CGAGGATCACGGCGAGGGTCGGAGAAAGCGACCCGCAAGGCAGCAGTCAAGTCCCGGTTCTCCTCCAGATAGGCCCGCCAGTCCTCGACGGTCTGCTGCGCGCCGTCCCGGTCCAGGGTGCGCGCCTCCACCGAGAGCAACACATCCTGGGTGTGCTCGTCGAACGGCAGATCGTACTTGCGCCGGATGCTGACGATCCGGGCGCGGAACTCCACATCGGCCAGCGGCACCACCGCCTCGACCACCAGGGCGTGCTGCGCCGCCGCGCCACCGGCTACCCGCGCGGCCTCCTGAGCGTCCTCGTCGGTCGCCCCGGCCAGGTCCCGGGCGATCTGGTGCACCGACCGGCCACCAACGGTAGCCAGCTCGGCCCGCTCGGCTTCGGTGATCTGCCCGTTCAGCGCGGCCAGCCGAGCGGACAGCGCCGCCGCCTCGTCAGTACTAATAGTGTGGTTGGCCGCCTTGCCCAGCAGCTTCTGCAGGCTTACCTGGCGCTGGCTGGCCGGCTGCAGCGGCTTGGCCTCCACCAGTAGCGAGTCGGTCACCCCCACCGCGTCGACCAGCAGGAACTTGGTCTTCACCGCTGCGTCCGGAGTCACGGTCTGGAACTCGTCGGCGTCGATGGTGCGCGCGCCGCGGCCCTTCATCTGCTCGAAGTAGGTCGAGCTGGACACCCCGCGCAGGAAGAACACACACTCCAGCGGGCGCACGTCGGTGCCGGTCGCGATCATGTCGACGGTCACCGCCACCCGCATCGACGCCTTGGTGCGGAAGTCCTTGAGCGCCTGCTCCGGGTTGTCCGACTTGTAGGTGATCTTCGTGCAGAACTCGTTGCCCGCGTGGAAGATCTCCCGAACGGCGTCGACGATCTGGTCCGCGTGCACGTCGGTCTTGGCGAAGATCAGCGTCTTGGGCACGTGCTCACGGCGGGGGAAGTACTCCCGCCACCCGTCGGCGAACGCCTGGATCACGACCCGGATCTGGCTGGGGTTCATCACCGACCGGCCGATCTGGTCGCCACGGTAGTCCAGCGCGGTGTCGAGCTGCTCGTAGCGCTCGCGGCGGGTGTGCAGATCCATGATCCGCACGGGGGTGTTCGCCGGGATGCTGCCGCCGTGCTCACCGACCTGGGTACGGGGACGCATGATCTCGAAGTCGACGTTCACCCCGTCGGCCACCGCCTGGCGGTAGGTGTACTGCGAGACCAGGTTCTCGTGGAAGAACCCGTAGGTCTGCGCGACGGGCGTGGCCGTGAGCCCGACCAGGTGCGCGTCGAAATACTCCAGCACCGCGCGCCATTTGCCGTAAATCGAGCGATGGCATTCGTCGACCACGATGAGGTCGAAGGTCTCCGGCGGGAGGGTGGCGTTGTATTCCAGCTCGACGGCCTCGTCGATGTCGTAGTCGTCGAACTCCGGGTCGTCCTCCTCCGGTGGCAGTTCCTCCCCGCGCAGCATCGCGTACAACCGCTGCACCGTGCTGATCACAATGCTCGCCGACTCCAACAACGTCGTGCTGGTCAGCCGCTGCACGTTGTACAGCTCGGCGAACTTCGCATGGTCGTCCGGCGTCTCGAACCGGGTGTACTCCGCCTTGGCCTGGCGGCCCAGGTTGTTGCGGTCGACCAGGAACAGCACCTTGCGCGCCCCGGCGTGCTTGAGCAGCCGGTAGGAGGCGTTCACCACGGTGTAGGTCTTGCCCGCGCCGGTGGCCATCTGGATCAGCGCCCGAGGGCGGTCCTCGGCCAGCGACTGCTCCAGCCCGGTGATCGCCTCCACCTGGTTCGGGCGCAGCCCGTCGGTGATCAGCTCCGGCATCTCGCGCAGCCGGGCTCGTAGCGTCGGTGCCTGTGGGTTCGTTTCCGCCTCGCGCATCCAGCGGGCGATCGTCGTGGGCCGGTGGAAGGAGAACACCCGCCTGCTGCGCGGGACGGGGTCCAGCCCGTTGGTGAACCGGGTCTCCACCCCGGTCGACTCGTAACGGAACGGCAGCGGGGTACGCCAAGCGGCGAGTTGCTGCCCCGTCGTCAGCCCGGACGCGTACCGGTCGGACTGGCGCTCCACGCCGATCAGGCCACCGCCCTCCCGTTTGGCCTCGATGACGCCGACGAGCGCCCCGTCGACGTAGAGCAGGTAGTCCGCGCGGCCCCGGGCCATCGTGACCTCCCGGATCGCCACCCCCGCCGCCGCCTGCAGGTTCGTCGTGGCGACGTCCTGCACCACCCAGCCGGCCTGCCCCAGCATCCGGTCGATGACCCGGCGCACCTGCCGCTCGGACAACGCCGGCCGGCTGGCGATCTGGGCCTGCTCGACCAGCGCGTCGCGCCGCGCCGCGTTCAGCTTGGGCGGGGACTCGGCGCGCCGGGCCAGGTCCCGGCCCAGCTCCTCGACCCGGCTGGAGAGCTCCGACACCAGCCGGTGCAGATCGTCCTGCCCCCGGACCGCCGCCAGGATCTCTGCCGCTGCCTCGCGTTGCGCCTGCGCCTCGGCAACAGCCGTCACCGTCTGCTCGTCCAGCCGAAGCCGCATCTCGACCAGCTCGGTGTGATAGGCGTCCAGTTGGTCCTTGAGCTCGGTCGAGGCGGTGGCGTCCGCCGGGTCGCGCGGCGGCGCGGCGTCCTGCGGCGGCTGCGGGGGGACGAACGGCGGCGCCTCCCTGGACTGCGTCACCGTGCGGTGGAACCAGGCGCCCAGCTCGTAGCACGCTCGCAGGATGAGCAACGCGTCGCGCTGCGCGGCGAAGCCCTCGTGCACGGCCCTGTTCCCGGTGTCCCGGACGGCGTCGAACCAGGAGTGCACCCGCTTGTTGATGACGCCCTGGTCGAGCAGCACCTTCAGCCGCTTGTGCTGCGTGTCCTTGTCCCGCGGGATCCGGATGCCGAACGTGGTGACCAGCGCCGTCACCACCTGCTCGCCGAACTGGCGCGCCTTGATCATCGAGGTGTTCGGATCGGTGAACACCAGTGACTCGGCCGCGGCGCCGTAGCCGACCAGCACCGGCTCGTGTGCCAGCAGGAAGCCGAAGTTGGGCGTGCGCCGCGCCAACTCCCCCAGCCGCAGATCCACCGTCACCGCTCACCGTCCGTACCCGCCAAGTCGCCCGACGCTACACCCGTCGTGGCCCGTCGCTTGATCCATCGCCGGGAGCGCAGCCCGCGTTGCAGCGAGTCGACAGCGAGACCCTGCCGTCTCAGCGGGTAAGATCAGGTCTGTAGACAGATCTGGGGTGAGGCTTCGTGAGCTGGCAGGTACAAGAAGCGAAGCAGCGCCTCAATGAGGTGCTCCGCGCCGGGGCGAACGACGCCCGATCAGCCACGCTTCCTGTACACCCTGCCACGGTGCCCGACCTCGACGACCAGGATGACCAGCCTGTCGTCCTCGATGGCGGTCAAGACGCGATAGTCGCCTACCCGGTACCTCCACAGCGGCACACCTACCAGCGGGGTCCCTATAGAGCGGGGATCGTCCAGCTGACCCACCCGGTCCCACAGGAACCGCTGGACGCGGGCGGCCACCGGGCGGTCCAGCTTGGCCAGATCCTTGCGGGCCTCCGAGGTGAGCTCAATCCGAAACCCCATGCTCCCGCATTACCTCCTCTAGCGGGATACCACGCTCTCCGGACTCCAGGTGCAACCGGTACCGCTCCTCAGCCAGGTACGTGTCCTCGAGGTCCTCCAGGTGGAGGCGCACCGCCTCGGTGATGTAGTAGGTCTTACTGCGGCCGGTACGCTCCGCCAGGTCACTGAGGCGCTGCTCTACCTCCGGATCCAGACGGAGAGAGGTGGGCGTCTTGGGCATGCTGTCACGCTCCTGGTCTGTTTTGCCACTACCAGCATACGCCTCTGCGCTACGTGTAGTGCACCTGTGCCCGACGTCCAAGCAGGTTTCGCGCCGGCCGGCTGTGGCAGCGCACTGTCAGCCCATGTGAGGGTAGGTGTGGTCGGTCGGCGCGGCGAACGTCTCCTTGATCGCCCGGGGGCTCGTCCAGCGCTGCAGGTTGAAGATCGAGCCTGCCTTGTCGTTGGTGCCCGAACCCCGTGATCCGCCGAACGGCTGGCGGCCCACGATCGAACCGGTGGGCTTGTCGTTGACGTAGAAGTTGCCCGCGGCGAAGCGCAGTGCGGCGTGCGCCTGCCCGATCGCCGCTCGGTCGGTGGCGAAGACCGCGCCGGTGAGCGCGTAGGGGCTGGTGGAGTCGACGACATCGAGGATCTCGCGGTAGTCACCGTCGGAGTAGACGTGCACCGCGAGGATCGGCCCGAAGTACTCGGTGGCGAAGACCTCGTGCTTCGGATCGTCCCCGACGAGCACCGTGGGCTGCACGAACCACCCTTCACTGTCGTCACAGCCGCCGCCGACGAGGACGTCGAGGGACGGGTCGACCACCGCGCGCTCCAGCAGGTCACGGTGCTTGGCGAACGCGCGAGCGTCGATCACCGCGCCGCCGAACAGCGACAGATCCGCGATGTCACCGTAGGAGACCGCGCGAGTCAGCTCGGCGACGGCGTCACGCAGCCCGCCCTCCCAGAGCGACCGGGCGACGTACGCCCGGGAGACCGCCGAGCACTTCTGGCCCTGGTACTCGAACGCGCCGCGCACCAGCGCGGTCGGGATCGGCGCCGGGTCGGCGGACGGGTGCACGACGACGAAGTCCTTGCCGCCGGTCTCCCCCACCACCCGCGGATAGGCGCGGTAACCGTCGAGATGCTCGGCGATCGTGCGCCAGAGCAGCTTGAACGTCCGCGTCGACCCGGTGAAGTGCAGCCCAGCCAGGTACGGATCGGTCAGCGCGACCTCGCTGACCGCCGCCCCGTCGCCGGTCACCAGGTTGATCACCCCGGGGGGCAGCCCGGCCGCCTCCAGCAGCCGCATCGTGTGGTGCGCGGCAAGCTGCTGGGTGGGCGTCGGCTTCCACACGACGGTGTTGCCCATCAACGCGGGGGCGGTGGGCAGGTTACCCGCAATGGCGGTGAAGTTGAACGGGGTGATCGCGGTGACGAACCCGTCGAGCGGGCGGTACTCCAGCCGGTTCCACTCGCCGGGCGCGGAGTTCGGCTGCTCGGCGAGGATCCGCCGGGCGTAGTGCACGTTGAAGCGCCAGAAGTCGATGAGCTCGCAGGCCGCGTCGATCTCCGCCTGCTGCACCGACTTCGACTGGCCGAGCATCGTCGCCGCGTTGACGGTGTCGCGCCAGTGCCCGGCGAGGAGGTCCGCGGCGCGGAGCAGGACCGCGGCGCGCTCGTCGAACGGCAGGTCCCGCCACGCCGGCGCGGCCTCCTTCGCGGCCCGCACGGCGTCGGCGACGTCGGACGGGGTGGCCTGGGCGCTGCGGCCCAGGACGTGGGCGTGCCGGTGCGGGGTGACCACGTCGAACGGCTCCCCCGCGGCCATCCGCCGGTGCCCGCCGATCGTCATCGGGAGTTCGACGGGCTCGCCGGACAGCTCGGTCAGGCGGGCGGTGAGCGCGGTCCGCTCGGCCGTTCCGGGCGCGTAGCCGCGGACCGGCTCGTTGCGTGGGGCCGGCGGGGACGTGACGGCGTCCATGGCATCTCCCCGGGTAGGTGGGCGCGGACGGCGATACCACCGATCCTGGCACTGCCCGACGTGTCCGCCACCCGAATCGGCTGACACGCGCCACCGAACTGCGCGACACGCGCGACCAAAGTGCGCGACATGCGCGGGGTTACATGAGGTCGAGCAGGAAGGGGATCTCCTGGGTGGCGTACCACGCCATCTCGTGGTCCTCGGCGTCCCCGAGAGCGAACTCGGCGTCGGTGTCGCCCAGGTCGGCCGCGTCGACCACCGCGGCGGCGGCGGCGACCGCGGGCTCCGCCTCGGCGACGTCGACGTGCACCGCCGCGACCGCCTGCATCGGTACCGGACCCGGCAGCGTCACCGCGGCGTCGTCGAGCTCCGGGCGCACGCGCACCCCCTCCACCTCCGCGGCGATCACCACCCGGCGCGGCATCGCCTCGGGGTCGCCGGCCAACAGCCGCAGCGAGGCGCGTGCCGCCTCCATCATCGCGGCGTACTCCAGCTCACCGGTGTCCCCCGCGGCGTAGGACTCGCGCAGCCGAGGGGTGAGCGCGAACGCCGTCCCCATGACGGCGCGCAGCTCGCCGTCGGCCACGAACGACCGCAGGATCGGCACTGTGGCCGGGATGTAGACCCTCATGCGGTCACCGTCGTCACCAGCTCATCCAGGGACTCCTCGAGCAGCGCCGCGAGCACCCCGACATCGGACATCGCGTCGCGGTCGGCGTTGACGCCGTAGTAGATCCCGCCGTCGTAGGACGTGATGCCCACCGCCACCGCCTGGTTCTTCGCGAGCGGCACGACCGGGAACATCTCCAGCAGCTTCGCGCCAGCGGTGTAGAGCGAGAACTGCGGGCCCGGCACGTTGGTGATCACCAGGTTGAAGATGCGCTGCGAGAACCCGCTCGCCACCCTCGCCCCCAGCGAGTGCATCGTCGGTGGGGCGAACCCCGACAGCCGCACCAGGGCTTCGGCGCCCACCGACTGTCCCGACTCCTTGTGCGCCCGCATGGCGTGGCTCACGTGCTGCAGCCGCAGCACCGGGTTCGGCTCCCCGACCGGCAGGTCCACCAGGTAGGAGCCCACCCGGTTGCCGAGCATGGACCCCTCGTCGTGCCGGCCGCGGACGGACTGCGGCGCCATCGCGCGGATCATGGTCGAGGACGTCACCACCTCGCCCCGGGACAGCAGCCAGTTGCGCAGCGCCCCGGTGACCACCGCGAGCACCACGTCGTTGATGTCGCAGCCGTGTGCCCGGCGCACGGCGCGGTGGTCGTCGAGCCGGGTCCGCGCGAGTGCGAGGCGGCGCTGCGTGGAGATCGGGACGTTGAGCGGGCCGCCGGGGGACGGCCGCGCCGCCGTCCGCACCGCGTCCGCGACCCCGCCCAGCGCGCCCGTGACCCTGCGCACCGTCGCGAGACCGCCGAGCACCGCGGTGCGGGTGTTGTCCACGATCTCCCCCGGCCGCGCCACCACCTCGCTGACCGCACCCAGCACGAGCTCCGCACCGCTCGGCTCGGGCCGCGGCATCCAGAGGTCCTCGGGCATCGTGCGCGGCGTCGCGGAGACGTCGAGGATGACCTGTCCGATGTCGACCGCGCCGATCCCGTCGACCATCGCCTGGTGCGACTTGGTGACCACCGCGAACCGGTTGCGGGACAGCCCCTCGACGAGGGTCATCTCCCACAGCGGGCGGGTGTGGTCGAGTGGGCGCGACATGAGCCGCGCGGCGAGCTCGAGGAGCTGCCCCTCGCTGCCCGGCTTCGGCAGCGCGGAGCGGCGCACGTGGTAGGTGATGTCGAAGTCCACGTCGTCGATCCACACCGGGCGGGCGAACCACCCCGGCACCTCACGCACCTTCTGCCGGTAGCGCGGCACCAGCCCGATGCGCTGCTCGACCAGCTCGACGAGCCGGTCGTAGTCGAACCCCGACCGCGGCCGTCGGAACAGCGACACCGCACCGACGTGCATCGGTGTGGTGGCCTCTTCCAGGTAGAGGAACGACGCGTCCAGCGCCGACAACCGGTCGGACATGGTCGAGATCCTGACACGTCCGGGACCTGACATCCTTCTCCGGTGCCGATCACGCCCGGAGAGGAGCCCAGTCCGA
The DNA here is from genome assembly GCA_030856045.1 of Actinomycetota bacterium. Taxonomy (GTDB): domain Bacteria; phylum Actinomycetota; class Actinomycetes; order Mycobacteriales; family Pseudonocardiaceae; genus JALYQB01. The sequence goes on along the minus strand of JALYQB010000122.1, from coordinate 1,274 downwards.
AGGACCGGTTCATCACGGTCTACGGCCGCAAACCGGTGCTGGAAGCGCTCGCGAACCCCACGCTGGCCGTCGACAAGGTGCTCGTCGCCCAGGGCTCCCGCGGGGTTGACGACATCCTCGACGCGGCCGCCGCGCGGGACGTCGCGGTGCAATGGGCGTCGGCCCAGCGGGTGAAGGTGCTCGCGGGCAACGGGCGCCACGACCAGGGGGTGCTCGCCGACGTCGTCGCTCCCCGGATGCGGACGCTGACGGCAGCCCTGCGGGAGGACCTCGGCCGCCGGGGTACGGGCGTACTCGTGGTCGACCGGATCACCAACCCCGCGAACGTCGGCATGATCCTGCGCACCGCGACCGCTGCCGGGATGCACGGCGTGGTGCTGCCGCGGCGCGGCGTCCCCTCGATCGACCCGCTCGTGGTCAAGGCCTCGGCAGGCGTGGCGTTCGCCGCCCCGGTGCTGCGGGATGCCACCGCCGAGCAGGCGTGCCGCGCGCTCGTGGGTGCGGGCTTCGCGGTGCTGGGGCTGTCCGGCTCGGCGCGCGGGGCAGCCTCGCTGTACGAGGCGGCTGCGCCGGACCGGGTGGCCTACGTGCTGGGCAACGAGACGGCCGGCGTGTCCCGGGAGGTCGCCCGGGAGATGACCGGCTGGGTGTCGATCCCGATGGCGGGTGGTGTCGAGTCGCTCAACGTCGCGAGCGCTGCCGCCGTGGTGTGCTTCGAGTGGGCGCGGCAGCGGGCCGACCGCCGTCGGTGAGTTGTCCCCAGGTCGACGCGGATCCTGCAAAAACGGCCTCCCGACCGCCGACGCCCCGGCATACTCCTGCGCACCGGTTCGGCGCCCTCCGCGGGCCCTCCTCCCGATCCGGTGCAGCTGCCCGGCCCGAGCCGGGACCGACCACGACGGTGCCTCGGCCCCACCGTCGTGAACGGCGCTGCGCCGACCGGCACCCGGAGGGCCCGATGACCAGCAGCACCGCCGCCGCACCCGCCGCCGCACCACCGCCGCGCCGTCCCATCCTGCGGCCGCTCGCCGACGTCCTGCCCGGCCGGACACCACCGGTCGAGTCCGCCCGACCCGATCCGACGCCGCCACCCCCGCCGGACCCGCACGTGCAGGCGATGGCGGAGCGGGTGCTGCGCGGTGCGGTCGAGATCGTCGGGGGCCTGCGGCCGCCGCGGCAACTCGCGACCGTGCTGCGTCCCGCCTTGCTCGAGTACCTCGTCGGCCTCCGCGGCGCCCACCTCGCCCCGCGGCTGTGCAGCGTGCGCGCACAGC
>JALYQB010000114.1 GCA_030856045.1 Actinomycetota bacterium | reverse complement strand
CGAGGACCCACTGTGGGAGCTGGTCGGCGCCGACGACGCCGACCATGACCCCGGTGGGCGGGTGGACATCGACGAGGTCGTCTATGAAGGCGACCGCTGATCTTCGTCGACACATCCTTCTGGTTCGCTCTGCGGCGTCGGCGCGACCCGAACCACGAGCTGGCACGGGATCTGCTCGAGCGGCACAGCAGCCACGTGTTCCTGACCAGCAACCACGTTCGGGGCGAGACCTGGACGTTGGTCAACCGCCGTGAAGGCCACCGGTCGGCCGTCGCGTTCCTGGACGTGCTGGCCCGCTCCCCGCGACTTCGCGTCGAGCACGTGACCGACCATCTGGAACAACAGGCCCTGTCTTGGCTACGGCAGCGCGACGACCGAGAGTTCTCGTTCGTCGACGCCACGAGTTTCGCGGTGATGCGCCGGCGAGGTGTGCATCAGGCGTTCGCGTTCGACGACGACTTCGCCGCGGCAGGCTTCGTCGAACTGCGGTAGCCCGGCACCTCGGCCTCCGACGCCAGCGTGCCCGAGGACTGCTCGACGTCGATTGTCGTCGGCACCGCATCGTCGGTGGGCTCCCGCAGTGTCGCCGACAGCTCGTCGAGTGCGGTCGCCGGCTCGCGCCGCTGCTGATCGCTGTAGCGTCCGCCGCCGACCTCGAACGCCGCTTCGTCGAGCAGCCACTCGGCTTTCCGCAGCAGTACCGCGAGCGCAGTGTCTCGGCTGCTCACCGCGTACCCGTCCGGTGTCGGTAGCGGTCCGCGCCACTCCAAGGACCCCTCCGGGCCGGTGCCGGCGATCACCCGGGCCGAGTAGCGCGTCTTCCTCGGCGGCATCCGGACCGACGAGTTCAGCTGATCCGGAGCCACCCCGGTGGCCGTCACGAGCGCTGGGTAAGATGGTCGTATGACGGCCTCCCGTATCACCGTTACGATCCCCGAACAGCTGGCCCGGGACGCCCGCCAGGCCGTCCATGACGGCAAGGCCGAGTCGGTGAGCGCGTACGTCGCCGAGGCGCTGCGCCACTACGAGCGGTCCACCACCCTTCGCGAGTTGCTCGACCAGTGGTGGGCGGACGACCCGGCAGGCCCGCCGTCGGAGGCAGAACGCGCGACGGCACGGGCGCAACTCGGGCTTGCGCAGTGACCACGACGTCCGGACTGACCTTGGATGCCGGCGCGCTGATCGCCCTGCAGCGTGGCGACCGACGGCTGCGGGTGTTGCTCGACGAGACGGAACGGGCAGGCAGGCCGATCGTGGTACCGGTCGGACCGCTGGCCCAGGTGTGGCGTGATGGCGCTCGACAGGCCGCGCTCGCCCGGTTCCTCAACGTCACGGACCGGGTCGGGATCGTGGAGTGGGATGCGGTGGCGGCGCGCGCCGCCGGAATGCTGTGTGGGAGGACGGGCACCTCGGACGTGGTGGACGCGTCGGTGGCATTGTGTGCCCGGGAGCGTGATCATCACGTGATCACCTCGGACCCGCAGGACTTCGCAGTACTCGATCCCCAACTACCGGTGGTCGTCGTCTGACCAAGACGTCGCGACCACCACCGTATCTGGTGCCGCTGTCCTTCGACTGGGACGGCGAGGCGCTGCTGACGGCCACGCCGACGGACAACCCGACCGGTAGGAACCTGGCCGCCACCGTAGGCGGTCCGCTCCGGGCGACGACCCACCCGATCACTGCTGGCGGCTTCGATGAAGCCGTGCCGCTCGAGGTTTTACAGTCGATCCGCTCCGTCGCGGCCCGCACGTCGCCAATGCCGATGAGCTCGCCCATTGCCGTGATCGTCAGGCCAGTGCGTCGAGGGTGATCGTCAGTGGGTACGGCTCGCTGGTGGTGAACACGTCGGTCACCTCACCGTCGTCGGCGTAGCCCAGATCACCCGCAAGGTGGTGGGCAAGCAGGGATGCAGGTCGGTCCGGGTTCACGACCCAATAGTGGCCGATGCCGGCGTCGGCATACTCGCCGCGCTTGATCACATAGTCCATCCGCCGGGACCCGGGTGACACGATCTCGACGACCAGGTGCACCTCGGCCGCGCGCAGCAGT
>JALYQB010000096.1 GCA_030856045.1 Actinomycetota bacterium | reverse complement strand
CTGTGGACCCTGGCCGCCGATCCCGAAGCGGTGGAGCAGGCTGTCCAGTTCCCACACCCGGCGTCGGGCCCGCCGGTCGAGAGTGAGCACGAGGTCCCGGGCGATCGGGTCGTTGCGGATCCGGGTGGGTGCGATCCGGTCGGCGGTGTCCAGGTGCCGGATCGACTTGTTGTCCCGGTCTCCCTCGGCCTGCGCCCAGCATCGTGCGAGGTCGAAGTGCAGCGCCGCGATGCGGTCGTTGCTGCCGAGGGTGTCCAGGTCGATCGGCTCGCGCTCGGTGCGCTCGGCGGCCGCCGGGCCGTGCCCGAGTTCCGCACCGATGGCGACGCGCCACACGTTGACGTTGGTGGGTCCGAAGTGCTGTCCCAACCCGTTGCGCTCACCGGTGAGCAAGGCGACCCGGGTGGCCTCGTCGAGGTGGTCGGCAGCGGCGGCGGCATCGCTGTCCCGGGCCGCGAAGTGGGCACCCATGAGGTGCAGCAGCCCGAACGTCTCGGCACCGAGGGTGTCGCCGTCCCGGATGGTGGGCCACTGCTGCGCATCATCGAGCGCGCGGTCCAGCATGCGCACCGCGCGGTGCCGGCCGCCGGTGCGTGCCACCGAAGGCGCCCGGGCGAACATGGCGAACGCCGCCAGCTCGGGCCGCTCGGCGATCCGGGCCGCGTCGAGGGCACGTTGTGCCGCCAGTTGCGCAAGGTGCAGGTAGCCGAACGTGGTGGCCAGCACGAACCCGTGATAAGCGACCTGGGTGAGGAGTTCGGCCGCGCGCTGCCGCTCGCGACCATCGCTGGTGGCCAGGTGAACCTGCAACTCGATCAGCGCGGTGTCGATGCCCTCGCCCGAGGACCGGTAGCCGGCGGTGTCCCGCAGCTCCATAGCTGATCTTGCCCAGCCGTCGAGGGTGTCCAGCGGGCGCGGCCGCAGATCCGGTACATCGTCGAGGGTGGCCTCGCTGAGCCCGCGCTCGATCTGAGCGATCACCGTCTTGGCACGGGCGCTCTCCCGGTCCGGTGGGAGGTAGGGCTGGCCGGTCAGGTCGGCCACGGAGCAGCCCAGCGCCTGGGCAAGGTCTTCGATCAGGCCACGCCGGTTGAACCCGCGCTGGCCGTGTTCCAGCATCCCCAGGTAGCTCTTGGTGATCCCGGCCAGCCCTGCCGCCACATCCAGGCTCAGTCCGCGCCGAGTGCGGATCCTGCGAACGCGCGCCCCGATCGTCCACGCGTCGTCGGCTTCCACCAGGGCGACTCCTCACCGAGAACCCCTCACCGTCGCCTCGGGCCGTCGCCCTCGAAGCGGTACACCTCGGTGAGGAGGCAGTGCCAGACTACTGGCCATCCTCCCTGGCTCTGCCGGGCACGGGCGGTCGCCGGCCGCGTGCCTACGTGCACGTAAGCTCACGCCCCACCGCCGGAGCCCGTGGTCGGCGTCCAGCTCACCCGTCAGCTCGCCTCGCCCGCGGGCCGCTACGCCACTGTTCGGGTTCTCCGCGCTTCTGTCGATCCTGACGACCGCCGATGGCAACGTCGTGGTGCCCGAGGCGGCCACCGGCCTGGACTCCCGGCACCGAGGTCGAGGTCATGCTCTGTCGAAGGTGGGTGCCCCGGCGGCGCGTCCGCGCGGCGAGGCCGCAGTGACAACATATGGCAAACTTGCCGGTCTTCCCTAGCGCGCGTGGCAAGTATCCCATAACATGATCGCCGTGGCAGCGTCGATCACGATCTACGATACCTACAGCCCTGAGGAGTTCGAGCGCCTCGTCAGCCGAGAGACCGACCGCGTCGAGCTGAAGACAGGGGTAAGCGGCAAGCCCCTTCAGGAGACACTTGTCGCCTTCAGCAACACCGACGGCGGAGTGATCTTTATCGGCGTGGACGACAGGCGAGAGGTTCGCGGCCGGACACTTGACCAGAGCACGGATGACCGGATTCACCGTGCGGCGGCTGCCGACGCGCACAACGTAGGTCGCTACAAAGTGAGGCAAATCGATGTCGGCGGTAAGCCGGTCATCGCGATTGAAGTCAGCCGGCGAGAGGAGGGACTCGCGCAGACCAGCGACGGACGCATCCTCGTTCGTCGGGGCGCCCGCAACCAGCCGGTGATCGGTGACGAGGTGTGGCGACTGGCCTCGTCGCGGACCCTGCGACGATTCGAGCGGGCCGGTTCCGAGGTGACGCGGGACCGAGCAGGGTTCGACGAACTGGAGTCACTGTGCGAGGCGTACGGATGGGACCCGGATGACGAGGGACTCGATGACCGGCTACGGGAACGGGGACTCTTGGTTGAGGATCAGCTGACCATCGCCGGCGCGCTGGTGCTGACCAACCCTCAGCAGACGCTGAGCACCAGCAAGTTCATAGTCGAGCTCCGCTGGTACGACGGGACAGGCTCCAACCTTCGCCGGCGGTCGCAGATCGACGGTCCGCTGCCCCAGCAGGTCTGGCAGGCCGCTCGGGTCGTTATCGACGAGCTCGGCAGTGACTCGGTGGTCACCGGAATCCAGCGACGTGAGCTGCCACGGCTGCCTCCCGTCGTCGTCCGCGAAGCGATCGCCAACGCTGTCGCCCACCGTTCGTACGAGCAGGATCAGACGGCCATCATTGTGGAGATTCGTCCGCACGAGCTCGTGGTGACATCTCCAGGTGGGTTACCTGAAAACGTTACCGTTGCGACGATGCGACAAGCACAAGCCGCACGGAATCCAGTCGTCATCGACGCACTTCGACGATACCGCCTGACCGAAGACGCCGGTCTGGGGGTCGACGTCATGCAGGACACCATGCGCGACGAGATGCTCGACCCGCCGGTGTTCCAGGAACTGGGCGAGTCCGTCCGCGTGACGTTACCGATCACGGGAACGATCACTGCGCAAGAACGGGCGTGGCTGAAAGATCTCGAAGAGCGGGGAGTGCTGGATACTCCGGGCCGGCGGTTGCTCGTGTATGCGGCTCGCAGTGAGCCCGTCGTCCGGCTCGTGCGTCGCGAAGGCTCTCCGCTGTCCCTAGAGGAGGCTTCAATGCCACGGCGACTCACCAACGCCAGCGCGAGAGAGATCACCGGTTTGGATCGGGAGAGTGCGAGGGCGGCGCTGCACCGACTGCGCGACCATGGTTTCCTGACCCAGCACGGCCAGCGTGGCGGCGCCTACTACCTTCTTGACCGCTCCCTCGCGCGAGGGGCGGCACATCCGATGACCGAAGAGGAAATCGATCAGATGGTGCTCGCCGCAGCGAGCCGCGGGCCGTTGCGTAACGAAGATGTGCGGGAGCTTACCGGCCTGGACCGTGACAAGGCTGGAGCCGTGCTCCGCCGGCTCACCGCAAATGGTCAACTGGAACGACGGGGCGAGAAGCGAGGTACTGAGTACGTGCGAGTGCAGCCTCCACGCGAGCAGCCCGATGGTATGTGCTAGATGCTCCAGCGTTGGCCTCACAGGGCCTCGTGCCTTCGTGATGTCAACGCGGGTGAACCGCCGAGCCCGTAAGAAGTAGAACGTGGTAGCGACATGGCCGGTTCAGACACGGTCGCGCTGGTCACCGGGGCCAACCGCGGTATCGGATTCGCCATTGCCCGCGGGCTCGCCGAGCATGGTCTCCTCATCGCGCTCGCCGCGCGGAACCGCGCGCAAGCTCGTCAGGCCGCCCAATCGCTTCTCGACAACGGCTTCCGAGCTTCGTCCGTCGTGGTGGACGTCAGCCGATCCACTACCGTGAACAACGCCGGCATCACCGGTGGAGACCAGCGGCCCTCCACCGCCGATCCGGACCTCGTCAGGGACGTATTGAATGTTAACGTGTTGGGAGCGTGGCGCTGCTACTCCGCCGTCATTCCCACCATGTGAGAGACCGGCTATGGGCGGATCGTCAACGTGAGCAGCACCCTCGGGTCGCTGCATCACATGGAGGCGGCCACCGAGCCCGCCTACCGTGTCTCCAAAGCGGGACTCAACGCGCTGACCAGAGTTCTCGCGGCTGAGCTCGCCGGGACCGGCATCCTGGTGAACTCCGCCTCCCCTGGATGGGTCGCCTCCGCGATGGGCGGGCCTCATGCGCCCCGGACAGTCGAGCAGGGCGCCGACACACCCATCTGGCTGGCCACGCTCCCGGACGGCGGTCCCACCGGCGGCTTCTTCTGCGACCGTGAACCGCTTGAGTGGTAACGGGCCACCGAGAATCGCCGGCTCTCCCGTGGCACGTTGCGTTGGACCGCTCAGGCCAGCCAGGGTTGGACCCGATGCCGAGGCTGCTGATCGTCCATCACACGCCCTCACCGGCGCTGCAGGCGATGTTCGAGGCCGTGCTCGCCGGCGCCACCACCGAGGAGATCGAGGGCGTCGACGTGGTGCGTCGCCCCGCCCTTGCGGCTACCGCCGGCGACGTGCTGCATGCCGACGGGTACCTGCTCGGCACGCCTGCCAACCTCGGCTACATGTCGGGGGCGTTGAAGCACTTCTTCGACCTGGTCTACTACCCGTGCCTGGACGCCACGGCCAAGCGCCCGTATGGACTGTACGTGCACGGCAACCAGGGCACCGAGGGCGCCGTCCGGGCCGTCGTGTCGATCACCAAGGGGATGGGATGGGAGCCGGTGAGCACTCCGGTGGAGGTGCTCGGCGAGCCCGCGAAGGGAGATCTCGAAGCGTGCTGGGAGCTCGGCGCCACCCTGGCCGCCACACTGCTGCCTTGATGCCCTGCCGTCCTCAGACCGCGCGGCGCCGCAGCCGGGCGCGGGCGTTGCCCCGGCCCGCTGTCACCGGCACGTGGGACGTGGCCGCCGCGAGCCCGAACGCCGGCATGTTGCCATACACCGCCTCCACGTGCCCCGGCCGCACCTCGTAGGTCTCATGCCAGATCCCGACGGAGCCGTCGGTGCCGATGCGCCGGTTGAACTCCCGCCAGGCGGCGGCATGCGGGGCGCCCGCGTCCGACGCGAACGCGATCAGCTCCTCCGCACTGCGCCAGTACTGGAGCACCAGCACGGTCCGCCCCGGCCACAGGTGGACGCCGAGCAGGCCGCTGTCCGGGTCGGCCGCGAGGTGGCGCAGCATCCGCGGCATCGCGACGAACACCGGCCACCACTTGTCGATGCGCCACCAGTGGTTGAACCGCATGCCGATGAGGAACAGGACCGCACCGTCCTCGCCGACATCGGCGGTGTAGCGCCCGGGGAAGACCTTCGCCATGACTACTCCTACGCTGTGCCGTAACGATGTTATAAAACACTGTAGCGGTACGGTCGTCGCGTGGCGAGACCCAAAGTGCACGACGAGGCGCTGCGGCTTCGGCTGCTCGACGCAGCGGGCACGCTCCTCGCCACCGAGGGTCCCGACGCGCTGAGCGTGCGGCGGCTCGCGACCGAGGTCGGTACCTCCACGACAGCGGTGTACTCGCTGTTCGGGGGCAAGCCGGGCCTCGTGCGCGCGCTGTTCGTCGAGGCGTTCCGACGGTTCGGGGCACACCTCGACGCCGTGGTGCCGTCCGCGGACCCCCTGGCCGACGTCTTGGCGCTCGGCCGCGCGTACCGCACCAGTGCGCGCGACGACCCTCACCTCTACGCGGTGCTGTTCGGCTCCCCGGTCCCCGGCTTCGAGCCGCAGCCCGAGGACTGGGAGCGCGCCGCGGCCACGTTCACCCCGCTGCTCGACGCCGTCCGGCGCGGGGTCGAGGCGGGGCTGCTGCGCGACGAGGACCCCGGCCTCATCGCCACCGCGATGTGGGCCAATGTCCACGGCCTGGTCTCGCTCGAGCTCGGCAGCGCCATCCCCCCGCAGGCAGGCAGGCCCGCCGACGTGTTCGAGTCCGCGATCCGCGCGAACCTGGTCGGCTGGCGCCGTCGGTGAACCCAGGGTCAGACGGCGCCGAACTGCCGGTCCCCCGCGTCGCCGAGCCCAGGCACGATGAACCCGGAGTCGTTCAGCCGCGAGTCGACGGCGGCCGTGACGACCCGCACCGGCAGCCCCGAGGAGCGCAGCCGCGCGATACCCTCCGGCGCCGCCAGCGCACAGATCGCGGTGACGTTCGTGGCACCGCGGCCGGTGAGCAGCCGGATCGTGTACTCCATCGACCCCCCGGTCGCGAGCATCGGGTCCAGCACGAACACCGGCCGGTCCGCGAGCGACGACGGCAGTGACTCCAGGTAGGGCACCGGCCGCAGCGTCGTCTCGTCGCGCGCCAGACCGACGAAGCCCATCTGCGCCTCCGGGATCAGGGCGAGCGCCTGGTCCGCCATGCCCAGCCCGGCCCGCAGCACGGGGACGAGCAGCGGCGCCGTGGCCAGCCGCACGCCTCTCGCGGGCCCCACCGGGGTGAGGACGTCGGCCGCGACGACCTCCGCGTCCCGGGTCGCCTCGTAGACCAGCATCAGGGTCAGCTCGCGCAGCGCCGCCCGGAACGCGGCGTTGCCGGTGCGCTCGTCACGCAGCACCGTGAGCCGGGCGGCGGCCAGCGGGTGGTCGACGAGCAGCACGTCCATGCCGCAAGACCGTACGGGCGTCGGGCACGATGGCTGCATGCGCACCGCACGCTGGGCCCTGGCGGCACTGTTCGTCGTCGCGGGCGTGGCGCACCTCGTGAACCCGCTGCCGTTCGTCGCGCACCTGCCGCCCGCCGTGCCGCTGCGCGAGGCCCTCGTGGCCGCGACGGGGTGGCTCGAGATCGTGCTGGGGCTCCTGCTGCTCGGCCCGCGGCGCCACCGGCGCACCGTCGGCTACGTCGTGGCCGCCTACCTCGTCGCGGTGTTCCCCGCCAACGTCTACGTCGCGGTGGCCGACGTGGACGTCGACGGCCTGCCACCAGACCCGTACCCGTGGCTGCGGTTGCCCCTGCAGGTGGTCCTCATCGCCTGGGCCCTGTGGTGCACCGCACCGAGGGGGCAGGATGAGCGGCGACGGACCGCACCGGCGGAGGGAGCAGGATGAGGACCGCGACGGCCACGCTGCCCCCCGCGCTCGCCGACGCCGTCCGCGACGACGCCTCGCTGCGGCGGTTCCTGCGCAGGCTGCCCGGGGTCGACGCCGTGG
>JALYQB010000091.1 GCA_030856045.1 Actinomycetota bacterium | reverse complement strand
CGCCCGGCGGGCCCCCGGCGCAAGGCCGACGCGGCCGCGGAGATGGCGCAGCTCGGCGAGCGGCTGGACCCGTTGCAGGAGGCGCTGTACGCGGCGGGGTCGACCGGCGAGGGCCGCAGCGTCCTGCTCGTGCTGCAGGGCATGGACACCTCCGGCAAGGGCGGGGTGATCCGGCGCGTGGCCGGGCTGGTGAACCCGCAGGGGCTGCAGATCGCGGGCTTCGGTCGCCCGACCGCCCAGGAGCGGCGCCACCACTTCCTGTGGCGGATCCGACGCCAGGTCCCGTGCCCCGGCCGCATCGGGATCTTCGACCGCTCCCACTACGAGGACGTGCTCGTCGTGCGGGTGCAGGGGCTGGTGGGCGAGGACGTGTGGCGCCCGCGGTTCGCGGAGATCAACATCTTCGAGCAGGAGCTCGCCGCAGCCGGCACGACGATCGTGAAGGTCTTCCTGCACATCTCGCCGGACAAGCAGCTCGAGCGGCTCCTCGCCCGGCTGGACGAGCCCGCCAAGCGGTGGAAGTGGGACCCCGCCGACGTCGAAGCCCGGGCGCAGTGGGGCGCCTACCAGCGGGCGTACGAGGACATCCTGCACCGAACGTCGACACTGAACGCGCCCTGGTATGTCGTCCCCGGCGACCGGAAGTGGTACCGCAACTGGTGCGTCGCGCGGCTGCTGCTCGAGACGCTGGAGGAGCTGGACCCGCGCGTCCCGCAACCGGAGTTCGACGTGGCCGCCGAGCGCGCCCGCCTGCTCGAGAGTGAACCTGATCGGTGACGGTTTCCCCGCGCGGGAGGCGCCGCTATGGTCACCGGTGATCACGGTCCGCGTGCCGGTTACTTCTGGAGGTTTCTTGATGCGTCGGGTCGTGCTCTGCGTGCTGGCCACTGTCGCGCTCGCGGCGGGGGCCGCGGCACCCGCCGTCGCCCAGGCCCCGGTCGACTACGTCGCGCTGGGGGATTCCTACGCCTCCGGCACCGGAACCCGCACCTACGACCCCACCAGCGGTTCGTGCCTTCGCAGCCCGGTGGCCTATCCCTCGCTGTGGGCGGCCTCACACGCGGCGTCGACGTTCGTGTTCGACGCCTGCTCCGGTGCCACGACCGCGGAACTGCTCGCCACCCAGCTGTCCAACCTGTCCGTCGAGACCGACCTCGTCACGGTGTCCATCGGCGGCAACGACGCCGGCTTCGCGCGGGTGCTCACCGAGTGCCAGGTCGGCGGCCCCGTGCGGTGCGACGTGGCGATCCGGCAGGCCGAGGCCTTCATCGCGGGGGAGCTGGCCGCCCGCCTCGATGACGTCTACGCGGCCGTCACCGAGCGTGCCGTGAACGCCCGGGTGCTGGTCATGGGCTACCCGCGGCTGTTCGAGACCGGGCTATGCCTCACGTCGATCTCCCGCGCATTCCGCGTCCGCCTCAACGCGGTCGCCGACCAGTTCGCCGCGGTGACCGCCGGCCGTGCCACCGCGGCGGACGCGGAGTTCGTCGACACCCGCGAGGCGTTCACCGGCCACCGGGTGTGCGCCCCCGACGAGTGGATCAACGGTCCGACGTTCCCGGTCGTGGAGTCCTACCACCCGGACGTCGACGGGCACGCGAAGGCATACCTGCCCACGCTGGTCGCCGCGACGGGCTGAGGTGCTCGTCACCCAGCGATGCGGCCTGGACCGGCTCGACGCCGCGAGCCGCCACGGGCCGTGGACCGCCGGGTGCTCGACGTGATCGCGAACCGACCCGCCACCCGCGCAGGAGACCTCGCGGGTGGACGTCGGGCTGCCCCGGCGCGCTGCTTTCCGAAGCGGCGCGAAGATCACCGTTCGGGAAGGACGAGTCGCGCTGTGCACGGTTCTCCCTGCCCAGATGGCGATCATGCCCGGTGGGTCCGACGACGGAGTCCTGCGCCGATCCGGGGTGAGTCGCATCTGCGCGGCACTGCGCCGGAGACGATCGACCGTGGATGCCGGCGACTCGGGTCCGGAGACGGCAAGGAGACCCTCAAGGGGCCTCTTGCCTGCGGTGATGTGGGTTGGTGGGCGATACTGGGATTGAACCAGTGACCTCTACCGTGTCAAGGTAGCGCTCTCCCACTGAGCTAATCGCCCGAGGCGGAGGCGGGAATCGAACCCGCGTACAGGGCTTTGCAGGCCCTTGCCT
>JALYQB010000068.1 GCA_030856045.1 Actinomycetota bacterium | reverse complement strand
GGGGTCGTACGCTCGACTGTGCGCCCCGGGCTTGCCCGACGGCGGTAGGTCGATGTCCGGGGCCGTCCCGGGCATGTAGCTGTCTAGCCAGTGGACTTGCCAGTGTCCAACAACTAGACTTATACTCGTGCAGCCGATGGCCACCAAGGATCTCCGCAAGCTGCTGCGATCGACTGGCTGCGTCGAAGGCGGAGGCAAAGGCTCCCACGAGAAGTGGACGGCTCCGGGTGGCCACAGCACCACGCTCAAAGCCGGTGTGAAGGAGCAGGCCCCGGGCACACTGCGGGCGATCCAAGAGCAGCTGGCACCGGAGTTCGGCCCAAAGTGGATCGAGGAGGCGCAGTGATCTACCGAGTCAACGCCGAATGGGACGACACCGGCTGGTGGGTGGTCACCGTGCCTGACGTTCCCGGCGCCATTACCCAAAGTCGCCGCCTGGACCAGGTGTCGGCGGACGCCGCCGAGGTCATTGAGATCCAGACTGGGCAGCCGGTCAACCCCGACACACTCGATGTCGTTCCAAGCCTGCCTGGCGAAGCCGGCGAGGTCGCGGCCGAGGCCAGGCGTCTGCGCGCCGAGGCACATGCTCTTGCAGAGCGAGCCGGTGAACGAACCAGAGCTGCGGTCGAGCTACTGCACCGTCGCGAGTTCCCACTCCGGGACATTGGTCGGCTGACCGGGATCACCTACCAGCGAGCGCAGCAAATCGTGAAGAGCTGAGGGTGCGGCATGAGCGCGGCGTGGACCCTGACTGCGCCGTTCGAGGGCGTCGACGCCGTCGTGTACCGGTGTGAGCACCACAGCCGCCAATCCGTTCGTGGTCTCCCCGGTGCCGGTCCTGCCACCGGACACCACCCCGACCGCGATCCGCGACGCGCTGATCGACGAGGAGCGCGGCGAGTTTGAGCGCGCCTACCAGGAGGCCGTCGCCGAGGCCGCCCGGACGCTGGATCTGACCAGGGTCCTGGACGTGCTGCGCAACTACCACCGGATCGCGTGGCTGACCCAGCGGCAAGGCCCCGAGGCGCACCGGCGGATGCTGGACAAGGCCGCGGAGATCATGCGTACCGGTGCGAACCCGGACGCCGTTCCGCTCGAGGACGTGAAGGCGCTGATCAGGAACCGGCTCGGCCAGTAGGTGTATCGCGTCGTTGTCGACAGCGCGGCGATCGAGCAGATCGCCGCCCTGCCCACCGAGGCGCTGCCGTTCTACGCCGAGGTACTTGATGTGCTCGAGCTCGCACCGTCGGGTGGCCGCCCCTACAACGACGACAAGCCACCACCCTGACCGGCGCCGCGTCCGCGCGGCCTGAGCCTGAGCCCGCCGCGCCTGCGCGGGAGGTGATCACCTGATGGAGCTGCTGATCGCGCGCAACCCCGACCCGGACAGTGCCCTGCCCTACCTGCTGCGGGTGCCGATCGGGAGCGAAGGGCTCCTGTTCCGCACCAAGGGCACCTGGCCGCGGACCAGCGCCCTGTACTGCCACCCCGTCCCGATGGCCGACTGGCCCGCAGAACCCGAGATCGTCGAGCGGATTCCCCTCAAGGCATGCGCGCGACGTGGCGCCGCGATCGACGTGGTGGCCGACCGCGGTCGCGAGCACCGCTCCCAGATCGTGTTCACCCGCGGCCGGGGCCGGGAGATGGTGTTCTGGCAGTCCCCGCGCACCCGCCGCCAGGCCCGCCCCGACGTCACGCTGCCGACCGCGCGGGCCGCTGGGATCGCCGAGCTGGAGATCGCGATCGACGCCCACGAGCGCTACCCCTACAGGTTCGCCGGCCAGCAGGTTCACCCCGTGCGTCGCGGCCTGCCGTGCGGGGACTACGCCGTCGCCCTCGACGGACGCCCCGTCGCCGCGGTCGAGCGCAATTCGCTGGCCGACCTGGTCTCCAGCCTGACCAGCGGGCGGCTGCGGTTCGCCCTGGGCGAGCTCGCCGCGCGCCCCGCGCCGCGGTGGTCGTGGAGGAACGCTATTCGCAGGTCTTCGCGCTCGACCGGGTCCGACCCGCGACCGTCGCCGACGGCCTGGCCGAGCTGCAGGTCCGCTGGCCGATGATTCCGATCGTGTTCTGCGAGACCCGCAAGCTCGCCGAGGAGTGGACCTACGCTACCTCGCGGCCGCGCGCACCTGGGCCGAGACCGAGACCGCCGCGCTGCACCGGATCGGCCTCACCACCACCGAGACTCCCGCCGCACCGAGCACCAACGCCACGGCGCCGTCGCCACCGACCGCCGAGATCCGCGCCTGGGCTCGCGCCAACGGGATCACCGTCCCGGATCGCGGGCGGCTGCGCCCCGAGATCCACCAAGCATGGCGCGACGCCCACCCACCGTGATCCGCACGCCATCCAGACCACTGGTCATGCCCGCAGGCGGTTCACCCACTGGGACGCAACGGACGACCTGACTGCCCCGCGCAGCGACGATGACACCTTCGTGGTCATCGACAACGTGCTCACCGCGCCCGCCCAACGCCGCGGCCGCTGGCTCAGCAAAGAGCGCCTGCCCGATTCGCGGATGTGTAACGAGCCCTCGCCCTAGGTCGAGCCGGGTGGTGCACTGGTGCCTGACGTCGAGGACGAGCACTGGAAACTCATCAAGCGAGGCGCCATGAAGGGGCTTGACAAGGACCAACATCCGGTACGGTTTGTAGTAGTCACTTCAGTCGTCAGCGGTTTGACGGTTGCAGCGATGACAGCTGGCGCTGGCCAGCTGTTCTATATTCGCTTGCTCACATATCGGGTCCCGCTGTGGACTTTGGCGCTTCTATTCTTGGCAACAGTGGTACTTTTCGTATGGGGTGTTGTTCTGTGCCGAGCAAGGAAAACCCAGGTCTTCTTCATCCTGTGCGCTCTCAATGAGAAGCGCTGGGTCGCGGAGTTAATCCAAAATCTGTACCATGCGCTGGACAGGCATCAGTTAGATCTTGTCCTGAAAGTTCCCGAACGAGACTATGTATATGTCGGGCAGTTACGTCACCTCAGAAATTTGCGGAAGCGACGCGGTGCGTATGCCGGAGGGATCATAAGTCCGACTGAACCTGATTTGATACGAGGCGATCTGAGGTCGTTCTGCGCCGCATACCCAGTCGTTTTCGTGGATATCAAACCATTCGACTCGACTGGTGACTACCCAAATCGCACGGCCTTCGTCGGATACTCCCAGGAAGCTCTCGGAGCTTGCGCAGCGAGCTATGTGGAGGAACACGCCAGGAGTTCGCAGATCTCCCACCCTCGGGTATTGGTGATAGGAGGAAAGTTGCACAGCGGACGCCAGACAGAGTTTGTCAGGTGTCTGAATTACCGGTTCAAGGATGCGGAATTCATCGTTGACGAGGACGGCGAATACAGCAGGACACGTGCCCGGGAGATAGTGCTGCGGAATCTCCAGGAGCGATCCAACGAAAGAGCAGGTCCACACTATATCTTCTGCACGAACGATGAGATGGCGCTGGGTGCGGTCGACGCTCTGCACGTTGCCGGTGTCGGGAGTGACGGCTCGGTGGTGGTGGTCGGCGTCGACGGCATACGAGAGGCGAGGGCGCTCATTGATTCGCAAACGACCCCACTGCAGGCCACCGTCGTGCAGGACTCGTGCAGCATAGCCGAGATTTCCGTTGATCTACTTGTCAAGTTAACCCGCCGTGACGCTGTCAAGACGTGCACCTACCTGGAGCCTCGTATCTACACTATAGGTTCCTACTGAAACTACCGAATCCGGTGAGAAAGAACTGGGCGGGCCAAGTCGAGCAGACACTGCGAGGCCAACCCCGCGGTCGCCTACGCCCTCGCCGACGGGAAAACCGAGCTTGACCCGGACCTGCTCGCCGACCTGCACCGACGCTACGACAAGGCAGTCCACCGGGGAGGCGTTCGGGGTCCCGTGCCAGGCGCCGGTGTGCGGTCAGCCAGGACAAGATGCGCTCCACCACCCGTGCCGGGGCAGCATGGTGAAAGCCGCGTTGCCCTTCGGGTTTACGCACGACGTGCACGACGATGCGCAGCAGCCGGCGGGCGAAGGCGACCAGCCGTCCGGCGTAGCCGCCGTCAACGAACACCAGCGCGAGGACAGCGAGCGGTACTGGTCCGGCTGCAGCCCGGACCCGTCGAGGCCGAGTACCTCGACGGCTCCGTCCTCGGCCTCGACGGTCGTTGCCCGCCCTGGCCACCGACACCATCACCGGGTCTCACCTGGGCAGCTCGAGCACGGCATGACCGTCCTCAGGCGGGCCAACCCCCAGCATCCGCACTTCGTGGCTGCGCTGGTTGAGAACGAGTTGTAGCGATCTCGTCGTCGGCCCTTGGTCGCAGGCTCGATGTCGTCATCACCAGCGGTTCCCGCACATCCGGGTCAGCCACGTTCTGGTCGACCTCGTCGCCGACGGCGCGGTCACCACCGACGCCGCCGGATCGGATCACCGGCCGGTGCCGACGCCGTACCGTAGGCTGGGCGTGTGACTGAGCGAGTTGAGCTCGAGGTCGATCAGGCCACCGCCGCGTACCTGCGGGCCTGTGCTCGTCGGTGCGGTGGGTCGATGGCCGTCGCGGCCGCCCGCCAGCTCCGTGAGTTGGCCCTGGCCGACTCCGCAGCACGGCACGCCGTATGGGCGGCGAGTGAACCGTCGTTCTTCGCCGACGCCGAGGCCGAGCGACAGGCCGCCCTCAGCGCCTGAAACGATCTCGTCGTGCAGCGCGGCCAGATCTGGGCATACCGACCGGCACTACCCCGACCCGGGCAGCCACTTCTGCGCCTTATCCTGAGCGCTGACGGGGTGAACCGCGACCCTGCTCTGCCGGTGGTCGTAGGGGCGCAGGTACTCGATCGAGACCCCGGAGGCCTGCTCAGCGTCCACCTCGATGCGCATGGGTGGTTGTCGCTACTGACGATCGAATCGGCACTCCGGTCCAGGTTGGACGAACACGTCGGAACTGCGACGCTCGACGAGATGGCGGCCGTCGAGGTGGCTCTCAGCGCCATGCTCGACATGGGATAACCCGGACGCCGCAGATCCCGGGTTCTTGGGCTCGGCCGTGGCGAGGGTTGCAGACCGGTCGAGCAGTCGTAGCCAGCACCGGGTATTGGCGCGTGGAGGCGGGCCGGTGGGCCGAAGCCCTGGGCACCGCCCAGGAAGCCGTCGACCTGCGCCGGAGCTGGCCACGCGGGCAACCGCGACGCCTACCTGTCGAATCTGGCCGTGTCGGTGGTTTCGACCCCGACCGACGTGATCGGACAGTAGGATCACGCCCATGCCGGATCCTGGTGACGACGTCGAGGCCCGCATGACAGTCATCGAGCGTGAGGTTGCGCGGCTTCGTGAGCAGACCGCTCACACCAGCTCTGAGGTCGCCGCTGCCCGAGCGGATGCCGCCGCTGCCCGAGCGGATGCCGCCGCTGCCCGCGTCCTGGCAGCCGGTGCCAACCGGGACGTCTCGGAGGTCCGCGCTGAGCTGCACGCCCACACCCAGGCTCTGAACGCCTTGCGGGAGAACCAGCTGGAGCAGGGCCAGGAGATGCGCGAGGGCTTCGCCGAGATACGCTCCGAGATGCGCGGGGGTTTCGCCACACAGACCAGTGGGATGGCTCAGATCACCGCACTGCTGACGAAGATCGCAGGCTCAGAGGGGCACAGCTAAGCGACACGATGCTGCTATCCGTTGGCGCAGTCGTCAATCGACTCTGACGTCCAGGTGAGCACCTCATTGAGTACGGTCAGCGCGCTGCCCTCCACTCGGTGCTCTACTACCAGTCCGTCACCGGGAACGATCAGCGAGGACGTTCGCCTGCGCCAGGCGGAACAGTCGCGGCTGAATCCATTGAGATAGATGATGTCCACGCAGGCGCCGCTCGTTCGGTTTCCGACCGCTGGTCCGTCCTCGCCCGGGGCAGTCCGCCGGAACTGAAAGCCGCGCAGCTTGAGCTGATCGAGCAGTCGTTTCGCGATCACCAGGTCCGGGCTGTCCGTGCTCACGACCGCCTCCGGGACGCGGCGGTGACGGCCTCGAGCCAGACCTTGGCGTGGCGGGCTCCCCTGCTGGGCCACGGAATACGAGCACCGTAGGATCTGACTGGCTTTCGGTGGGCATGGTGGACGCAGTCCCGGCAGTGACGGGCCGGTGCTGTGACGAGGCTGGCCGCAGGCACGTCGGCGCCGCAGAGAGCCGGGTAACGCCCAGAGTGCCGATGCAGGGCGGCGGTCTCGACAGCGACGAGATGCAATTCCCGGGTACAGGTGTCGACAACGGACAGGACGAGGGCGGCGCGGGTCATGCGGCGTCCCCACATATGCAGCTCCGGTGCATCGGGTTCCTCCCCGGGTCCGGCGAGGTCCGTTGCCCCGCCGATCATGAGGTAACCGGGTGCCCGGGGGTCATGCAAGTAATTGCCCCGGGGGCACACAAGAGCATTTTCGGCGACGACGTTGCTTGCGATGCTCCGCTATGTGGGTTTAATGTCCCGCACCGGAGGTCACCGTGCGCGATCGAGAACCCACAATCCGCAGCCGCGAACTCGGCGACGGGCTACGCCGGGCGATGCAGCAGGCCGAGCTGAACGGCAAGCAGGCCGCCCACCTGCTCGGCTGGTCCCCGAGCTGGGTGTCGCGGCTGCTGTCCGGCAAGCGCGGCGCCACCGAGCTGGACATCGCGGCGTTCCTCGGGGTGTGCCGAGTCAAGAGTTCGGAACGCGACCGGCTGCTCGCGCTCTGCCAGGAACAGCACACCCCAGGCTGGTTCCAGCAGCACGGCTCCCGGCTGCCCCAACAGGTCGTCACGCTCATCGACCACGAAAACCGTGCAACGAGTTACAACGATATTCAGCCGATGCTCGTGCCCGGCCTGTTGCAGACCGGCGAGTACGCCCGTGCGGTGATCAGCCGAGGCGCCAATATGCCGCCCGACGAGGTGGACGATCGGGTGGCCGCCCGGCTGGCCCGGCAGAGTCTGTTCAGCCGAGCCAGCCCGGCCCGGTTCACCTTCTACCTGCACGAGCCCGTGCTGCGCACCCCGGTGGGCGGGCGCACGGTGATGCGGGACCAGCTCCACCACCTGGTGCGGATGTCGACCCGCTCCTACCTGACCCTGCGGGTGGTGCCCACCTCGTTCGGCGCGCACGCCGCGACGGCGGGACCGTTCATCTTCATGGAGTTCGCCGAGTTCAAGCCGGTGGTGTACCTGGAGAACGAGACCTCCAGCCTGTTCCTGGAGAAGCCGGAGGAGACCGCCGCGTACCGGCGCATCCTGGGGGCACTGGCACAGACCACGCTGGGGGAGGGACAATCGAGGGAAATGATTGCCACCCTGGCAACCGAGTTCTACGGGGATCGAGAGGACCATGATGACCGCGCCTGAGCTGGACAGCATCGTCTGGCGCACGAGCAGCTACAGCCCCAACGGCAGCGCCTGCGTCGAGATCGGCTGGCGCACCAGCAGCTACAGCGGCAGCGGCGCCGACTGCGTGGAGGTGGCGGCCGGCCCGGACGTCGTGCTGGTGCGTGACTCCAAGGACCGCGACGGCCCCGCGCTCACCGTCCCCACCACCGCCTGGCGGGCGTTCCTGCACACCATCACCCGCTGACCGGGGTATCGCCGGTAGGCGCGTCAGCGGAGGGTGACCTGGCGGCCGCGCAGACCGTCGCGGGCGCGGCGCTCCTGGGCGGTGAGAGGCTCGGCGTCGAGCGAGGCGAGGGCCTCGGCGAGCCGCGGCGCGAACGCCTCCGCTCCCGGCGTCCACTCCAGGGCGTGCCGCTCGACGTCCAGGTCCCAGACGGGCACCAGCACAC
>JALYQB010000051.1 GCA_030856045.1 Actinomycetota bacterium | reverse complement strand
CTGCCGAGCCCTGCGGGGTGCGGGCCCATGATCTCGCGGGCGGCGGGTGCCACGGCGAGGGCGTCGTCGTCACCCCACGCCAGGGCGCGCACCCGCAGCCGGTCCAGCGCCGCCCGGGTGGCCCCGGTGGGAACGTCCGGCCCGAGGAGCCGCGCCACTGCGGCGACGTCCGTCGGGGCGGTGTCCGCGCCCGCGACGACGAGCGCCGTCAGCACGGTCAGCGTGACGCGGTCGAGGTCCTCGCAGGCGCGGCCGACGGAGGCACGGATGCCCGCGCGCGTCGCGACCACGGCGGTGTCCGCGGGGGCGGGCACGGCGAGGTCGGGCCGGGCGCGCAGGAGCGCGGCCAGCGCGGAGTCGTCGATCGAGCGCAGCCAGTCGGCCAGCGAGGTGCCGGGCATCGTCTCTTACGGTAGCCGGCGGGGGAGCGGATGGCTCGTGCGGGCCGGTCCACGGCACACTGGTCCCCACGACGCGTCGTGTGCCTGCGAGGAGGACCTGTGGCGAAGCGGAAGCGTGAGGAGCTGATCGACCCGACCTGGCCGAGCCGGTCGGAGGAGGACCATCCCGTGAGCGAGCTCGCGAGCCCGGTGCAGGGCGCGCTGTCGCCGTTCGGTGAGCTCGACCTGCCGCACGCCGAGGTGCCGTACGTGCACCCCAAGACGGAGATCAACCGGTAGCGCCGGTGCCGGTTCCCGGTCCGGGCTACGCCATCACCGTGCGGGTCGAGGCTCCGCCGTCGGCGGGCTCGGCCGGGGACCTGACGTCCGCGATCGGGCGGGTCGGCGGCGTGATCACGGCGTTCGACGTCGTGGAGTCGCACCCCGACCGGATCGTGATCGACCTCAGTCTCAACGCCCTGAGCGAGGACCACGCCGCCGATGCCACCGCGGCACTCGACGCGCTGCCCGGCGTGCGGGTGCGCAAGGTCTCCGATCGCACCTTCCTCGTGCACCTCGGCGGCAAGCTGGAGGTCACCGCCAAGGTCGCGCTGCGCAACCGCGACGATCTGTCGCGCGCGTACACGCCCGGCGTCGCGCGGATCTGCCAGGCGATCGCGGCGCACCCCGAGGACGCGCGGCGGCTCACCATCAAGCGCAACACGGTCGCGGTGGTCACCGACGGGTCCGCGGTGCTGGGCCTCGGCAACCTCGGCCCGGCGGCCGCGCTGCCGGTGATGGAGGGCAAGGCGGTGCTGTTCAAGAAGTTCGCCGGGGTGGACGCCTGGCCGGTGTGTCTCGACACGCAGGACACCGAGGAGATCATCCGTACCGTGCAGCTCCTGGCGCCGGTGTACGGCGGGATCAACCTCGAGGATATCGCGGCGCCGCGGTGTTTCGAGATCGAGGCGCGGCTGCGCTCGCTGCTCGACATCCCGGTGTTCCACGACGACCAGCACGGCACCGCGGTGGTCGTGCTCGCCGCGCTGCGCAACGCCCTGCGCGTGGTGGGCAAGTCGCTGCCGGACTGCCGGGTCGTGGTGTGCGGGGTCGGCGCCGCGGGCTCGGCGATCATCCGGCTGCTGTTGCCGCTGGTGCCTGCGGATGTCGTCGCGGTGGACGTGGCCGGGATCGTCCACCGCGGCCGCCCGGGCCTGGACGCGCACCTCGCGTCGATCGCGGCGCGTACCAACGCGCAGCGGTGCACGGGTGGGCTCGCGGCCGCAGTCGCCGGTGCGGACGTGTTCATCGGGGTGTCGGCGCCGAACCTGCTCACCGCGGACGACGTGGCGACGATGCGGCCCGGCGCGATCGTGTTCGCCCTCGCCAACCCCGACCCGGAGATCGACCCCCTCGAGGCGCAGCGGCACGCCACCGTGGTGGCGACGGGGCGCTCGGACTACCCGAACCAGATCAACAACGTGCTCGCGTTCCCCGGCGTGTTCCGCGGCCTGCTCGACGCCGGGGCGCACCAGATCACCGACGGCATGCTGGTGGCGGCATCCACCGCGATCGCGGACGTGGTCTCCGCCGACCGGCTGAACGCGTCGTTCATCGTGCCGAGCGTGTTCGACACCGCCGTCGCGCCTGCGGTGGCCGAGGCGGTCCGCCGGGCCGCCGAGGAGGGCCTCGACCCCGCCGCCGCGACGGTCGCGGTCGAGGACGGTCGTGAGTGTTTCGGAGAGTCAGGGCACCGGTAAGCACTCACGGCTGGTGTCACTACCATCGCAGGGTGGACTCCGCTCCTGGACCGCTCACCCACGTCGACGAGACCGGCGCCGCGCGCATGGTCGACGTGTCGGGCAAGGAACCGGTGGTCCGCCGCGCCGTCGCAACCGGCGTGCTGCGCACCACCGAGGAGGTCGTGCGGCTGCTGCGCGCCGAGCAGCTGCCGAAGGGTGACGCGCTGGCGACCGCCCGGATCGCGGGGATCATGGGGGCGAAGCGGACGCCGGATCTGGTGCCGCTGTGCCACCCGATCGCGCTGACAGGCGTGACCGTCGACCTCGAGACGGGCGACGCGGAGGTGCGCATCACCGCCACCGTGCGCACGACCGACCGCACCGGGGTGGAGATGGAGGCGCTCACCGCCGTCGCCGTGGCGGGCCTCGCGCTGCACGACATGGTGAAGGCGGTCGACCCGGGCGCCGTGCTCGACGCCGTGCGGGTCGAGCGCAAGGAAGGTGGCAAGACCGGCACCTGGACGAGGGAGGACCCGCGATGAGCCGCGGCGTCGCACGCCGTCGCGCTGCAGTGGTGGTGGCGTCGAACCGGGCGGCTGCCGGCGTGTACCCGGACCGGTCCGGTCCCGTCATCGCCCAGTGGCTGCGCGACCGCGGCTTCACCACCGCCGACCCGGTGGTGGTCCCCGACGGCCAGGCGGTGCACGACGCGGTCGCGGGTGCCGTGGCGGCCGGGATGGACGTCGTGCTCACCACCGGCGGCACCGGCATCACCCCGACCGACCGCACCCCCGAGGCGGTGGAGCCGCTGCTGGACCGCAGGCTGCCCGGGCTCGCCGACGCCATCCGCGCCGCGGGGCTGCCCGCCGTGCCCACCGCGGTCCTCTCGCGTGGGCTGGCCGGTGTCGCGGGCCGCACCCTCGTCGTGACCCTTCCCGGCTCCACGGGCGGCGTCCGCGACGGGTTGGAGGTGCTGGAGGGCGTGCTCGACCACGCGGTGGACCAGCTTCACGGCTCGGACCACGCGACTGCGCCGCCGCCGTCCTCGGTGCCGGAGCCGGCACCGGAGCCCGCGACGGCCGTCGTGCTGCGCGCGTTGATCACCGAGGAACCCCTCGACGTCGAGGAGCACGCCCGGCTGGTCTCGGCGGACGTCGCGGGCGCGGTGGTGACGTTCTCGGGGGTGGTGCGCGACCACGACGGCGGCCGTGGGGTGCGGGCACTGGAGTACTCCGGGCACCCGAGGGCGGGTGACGTCATCGCCGAGGTCGCGAAGGACATCGCCGCCGCACACCCCGGCGTGCACGCCGTCGCGGTCAGCCACCGCGTCGGGTCGCTGACGATCGGCGACTCGGCGCTCGCGTGCGCCGTCTCCGCCGGGCACCGCGGCGAGGCATTCGCGGCCTGCCAGGCGCTGGTGGACGAGGTGAAGCGGCGGCTGCCCGTGTGGAAGCGGCAGGAGTTCTCCGACGGCACCGAGGAATGGGTCAACAGCACCTAGACATCAACCAGCTGGGAAACACGCGACCCCCGTCGTGTCGGGGGACGACGAGGGTCGCGTTCGGACCGGCGGGTCCTCACCGGACGGGCGCCGGTACGTCTCAGCGCAGGTCGAGCTGCTGACCTGGGAAGATGAGGTCCGGGTCCTCGATCATATCCGTATTGCGCTGGAGGATCTCCTGAAACCCGCCCGACACGCCCTGCGCCTGTGCGATCTTCGCAAGGGTGTCACCGGGGACGACGACGTAGTCGGCCGCTGCCGTCTGGAACTCGATCGGGCCGATGGCGGCCGGCTCCTCGGCCGCTGCCTCGGTCTCGGGCGCCTCCTCGGCAGGTGCGGAGCCCGACGCGGTGGCGCCGGCGTCGCCGCTGCCGCCGGCTCCGGTCTTGGCGGAGCAGGTCGGCCATGCCCCCCAGCCCTGGCCCGCCAGGGTCCGCTCGGCGACCGCGATCTGCTGCTCGCGCGTCGCCAGGTCGGCGCGAGACGCGTACTCGTCGCCGCCGTAGGCCTCCCACGTCGACTGGCTGAACTGGACCCCGCCGTAGTAGCCGTTTCCGGTGTTGATGTTCCAGTCGCCGCCGCTCTCGCACCCGGCGAGGGCGTCCCAGGTGCCGTCCGACGCGGCCAGAGCGGGTGTTGCTAGCACGAGCGAAGCGCTGGCGACGGCGCCGGCCAGGGTGACCCCGGCGACCGTGCGAGCGGTGACCGACGGACGACGGTGCTTGCCGCGATAGCGGGCCATGAAGTTCTTCTCCGGTACCGCACCTTCGAAGGGAGCTGCCGGGTTCGGGCCGGCGAGCCGGCTTGGCCGGCGCACCGGCTTCACCCCGAGGACGGCGCCCGCTCGTGACGGGTCCGCCCGGTCGTGGTTCCTTCGCCCCCGTCCGGTGCTTCTGTGTGGGGAAAGGAAGGAGTCCGCTGGACGGGGTTCGGCGCGACGGGCTCCCGGTTCGTACTGGGGCCGGTTTTCGGGTCCGGCCAGCGGCGACGCTACGGAGCCGCGGTGCGGTTGCGAGAACTTCTGCAACGTGACAAAAGTCACAGGACATGGTCGAGATGCGCGTGAACGCTGCATTTCCGCAGGTCATGGGATCGGTGACCGTTCGGTGTCGAAACGTACTGCCATCGGGTAGGTGTGAGAGAGGTCACATGATCGGTCGTCTTCATGGTCCCATTCGGCCCATTGATGTTCAGCCCTCGCCACGGATCGGATCGACGGGTGCCCGGCCGCGGGGATACACAGCCCGTGTCGTCAACTCGACGCCAGCGGAATGCTCGACGTCTCTGTTCGCGGTGTCGTCGCGACCCCGGTTGGTGGAATGGACAATAGTGGGCGGTGTCCGGCTGAGTATCGGCGGGCGGAGCCCGTGTCCACCTAACGTGCCCTTCCGCCCCGCGTAGCGCCGACCAGCACTCGACCGAATCGTCGGCCTCGGAGTTGCGGCACGCCAGTTCGCGATCCCGGACCCGTCAGGCTCACCGCTCTTGAACCCCGTCCACGAGCCCAAACGCGAACATGCTCGCGAGCCCCGCGAACCCGAACCCTGAGGTGCTCTGCGACCCACAGGGGTCGCTGGACGCGGGGCACGGCGTACAGCTCGGCCCGACAAAGGTCGCTGCGGGGGTACGCGAGCACGATCAGACGCAGGCAGAATCCCGGGGGCCACTGTCAGTCGGTTGGCGGTGTCACGTCGCGGGGGTAGCCGCACGCGGTGTTGTCCCAGAAGGCACGGCCGCTCTCGGTCTCGTAGCCGTAGTCGCCGAACTCTTCCAGACCGCTCAGGTGCGCGTGTCGTTGGACCCGCACGACGACAGCTCCATTCAGATCACCCTCGTTCAGGTTCACGAGGGGTGCGCCCACTCGGTCCGCGAGATGGTTCAGGCGGCCATGCAACAAGTCGTGCTCAGCGATGCGGCGAACGCTCTCGGCGGTGGTCTCGTTGCCGACCTTGTAGGATGCGACTGCCCAAAGAGCACCGCTGACGCTCCAGGCGAGGAGCGCGCCCGCAAGTACCTCGCGCCAGTTTGTCTGGTCCAAGAGGCCGAGCGCGACCGCGCCGAGCACGAAGAACAGCACCGCAGCGATGAGCCGCACAAGAAGCCGGTTGGCGCCGTACGTGAGTCGATCATCGGCCCAGAAGAAGCGATTGGGCAGCAGCATCACGAGGAGTCGTCGGCGCACTCGCTGAGCATGGCAGCGGGCGGCATCGAGGCGAGAGGCGGGCGGGGACACATCAGAGCGTGCTGA
>JALYQB010000028.1 GCA_030856045.1 Actinomycetota bacterium | reverse complement strand
GGGTTCGTGGAGAACAGCCTCGGCGAGGACGAGGATCCGCTCGACGCGCTGGTGCTCGTCCTCGAGCCCACGTTCCCCGGCTGTCTGATCCGGTGCCGCGCGATCGGGATGTTCCGGATGCGCGACGAGGCCGGCGGCGACGACAAGGTCATCTGCGTGCCGGCGGAGGACCCGCGGCAGGAACACCTGCGCGACATCCATCACCTGCCCGAGTTCGACCGTCTCGAGATCCAGCACTTCTTCGAGATCTACAAGGCACTCGAACCCGGCAAGAGCGTCGAGGGCGCCACCTGGGTCGGGCGGGTCGACGCCGAGCGGGAGATCCAGCGCTCCTACGAGCGCGCCAGAGAGGCCGCCGAGCCCTGATCCTGTTCACCTCGGTCAGCGGGCGCAGCGCCACCGCTCGAAGTCGGTGGTGACGCGGTTGAGCAGGGCTGCGAAAGCGCTCCCGGTCGTCGGTCGACCAGCGGTGACCGTGCACAAGGAGATCGCGTTCGAGGACGCGATCGAGCGGGCGATGCTCGACACCGGCTCGGCTCGACACCGCAATGCTGTTCGAGTTCATCGGCGCTACCCAAGCCGAGCATTGGGACCAGCTCGTCTAGTGTGAGGACGGCGATCCCGATGCTGCCCAGCGGAAGTCTGCCGAGCGGCTCGGCTGTGAGATCGACGCCCGCGGTGCGGTCGACGTCCCGCGTCGCGGCGTCTCCGGGACGCACCCGAACCGCCAGTGGACCTGCGCGCCGCGCGCCGCAGCTCGCGCACACCCTGCTGCTCGGCGGTGAGTACCGGCAGGCCCTCCCCGAGTTCGAGGCCCTCGCCGTCGAGCTGTCCGATCGGAACGGCCCCGCCACGCGGGCCGTCATCTGCGGGTCCTCGTCGAGCTACGGCGCGAGCGAGCGGACAGGCGTGGACGCCGGCAGCGCTCGGCGGAGAACGAGTCGACGATGTCACCACCCAGCGCGCCCACCTTCTGGTCGCCGATCAGCAGCCGGATGTGGGAGAGCAGCCAGGTCTCGGTACGCCACGACGGTGTTCGGCTTGAGGTCGAGCATCGCGAAGTGCTTGTCGAGTAGTTGGTCGAGGGTGGCGTTGGTCCGGGGATTGCGTCGCTCGTCGACGAGGTTGCCGAGCCGACGCAGCGTCTTGTCCGCCTCGGCGGCGGGCCGACGAACTCGGCTGGGATGACCTCGCGGAGCCGGTGGCGGCGCTTCGTCACAGGGTCGATCCCGACGTACAGCTCAACCGGAAGCGACCCACTCGGCACTGTTCGACCGGCCCCGCTGATGCTTGCTCCCGGGGGTGTTGACGTGCGCGCCATGGGGGGTCACCGCAAGACCGCTGGCCCCACGAGTGCCCCCATGCGCCGCACGGCGGGAGAAAGACCAAGGGCCTGACCGCGCGTTTGCGCTGGTCAGGCCCTGGAGCCGCCTATCGGAATCGAACCGATGACCTCGCTCCGGTGACGGAGGTAGTAGGTGATCACCTGCTGCGCGATCTCCTCGGCTGTGGCACCGGTGTAGAAGGCGGCCACCACAGTGTCCAGCGTGACCCGGGACGAACCGACCCGTCGAGAGTCATGGCCACCACCTCCGGCCTCAGAGCGTGTCGGCCGTCGTTGGGTCAGCTCGTCGAGCGGCCGTCCCGAGCCCGCTTGGCCTCGGTCCACAGCTCCTTCAGGTCGGCGAGCCCGTCGGGGCCGTCGCGGTGTTGATCCGCTGCTTGGTGCCTTGGGTCGGGCTGCCGCGTCGAGGCATCGCGATGGCGGAGCCGGTCGCGGAGATCGCCGACGGCCTCATCAGGGTTCCCCGCCAGCGCCTCGGCTCGTCGAGCGAACGTCACCGCAGAACGTCTTGCAATGTCGTATTGACTAGGTTGGCAACATTCGGTAGAACTACGGTGACCCACCTACCCGAGGGGAGTCCTTCCATGCGTCTGATCTTCCTGCGTGGCACCTGCGACGACACGCGCACCTGCCCCACCCTCAACGCCACCGATCGGGGTACCTACGTCGTGCAGGGATACCCGGCCAGCGGCCTCGACCTGGGCGGCCAGGTGCTCGGGCCGGGCGAGTCGGTGGTCGAGGTTCCATCCTCACTGCTGCCCGAACTCGCCGTTGACGGTGCAGCCGACGGCGCGGTCCGTCGCACGAACCGGGAGACGACTCGTGGTGCGCAGTCGCCTCGTCGTGGATGAGGAGACGCTGGGAGAGCTGAACCTCCCGGCAGGAGAGGCCGCCGTCGAGGTCGCGATCAGCGTTCTGCCGGAGTTGGAGGTCGCGCATGCTCGATGAGCACGAACTCGGTGGCTACATCGACAGTCGGTTCACCAGGGTGCTCTTCCGGCTGGAGACACTCGACCTCTACGACGTGGGCAGCAACGGCGACGAGTATCAGCGATACGTCGCCGGTGGAGTCAAGCCGGACCCCGAGCGTAAGAAGCCGTGGATGGAACACATCCGCGGCGAGGTCGCCCGCGGGGCGCACACCTACCGGGTTCATGTGGTGCGCAGCCCACTGAACGATTACCTGCGCTTCGAATGTGAATGGGGGTACGTGTACAACGCCCGCGCGGGCGAACACATCCGCATCCTCGATCTCGCCGAGCGGCCCAGACCAGCCGACCTGCTCGACGAGGACTTCTGGCTGATCGACGACCTGGAGGTGCTGCGGATGCACTACGACAACGACGGGAGGTACGTCGGTGCCGAGGTCGCAGCCGAGGAGACGCTGCCCCGCTACCTGGCCGCCAAGGACGCGGCCTGGTCGGGCGCGGTCGACTTCGCTGAGTACTGGAAGGCGCATCCGGAATACTGGCGAGACCCCTCCGCCGTCTGACAAGGAACCACTTGGGCAACCCGAATCCACTGTCGGCCACGCTGCGGCAACTCCGGACGCAAGCCGGCCTGTCCGGCGCGGACGCAGCCCGACGTTCCGGGCTGAGCCAGTCCAAGGTCAGCC
>JALYQB010000744.1 GCA_030856045.1 Actinomycetota bacterium | reverse complement strand
CTACTACCGAGCCTAGCGAACAGGGGCCCGAAGTCGATGGCCGCAGCCGGGTCCTTCAACAGGCTGACTCGCGCGCTGGGTCGCTTCATGGGGCCGCAGTCACCCCCAGACTCCCTGCGGGCAGCGGGGACCCGCGTACTCAAGCAGAGTCTGGGTCAACACCGGACCCTGGTGGTCCCGCTGGTCGTGGTCACCCTTGCCGGAGTCGGCACCACCGTGCTGATGCCCAGCGCGCTGGCTGTCGCGATCGACGCGGCCAGCGCCGGGCGGGACCTCACCCGAGCGCTGGGTCAGCTGGCGGTGCTGCTCGCCGTCGCGCTGGCGCTCGACGCCCTCGACGACCTGATCGGCGACTACTACGGCAGCCATCTGACCGCCGGGCTCCGGCACCGGCTGCTGGGCCGGGCGCTGGCGCTCGGCGTCCCCGGCCAGCGGCGGTTTCCCGCAGGCGATCTGCTCTCCCGCCTCACCGTCAACGCCGGCGCCCCCGCGGCATTCCTTCCCATCCTGTTGGCCGCGGCGGCGCGCCTGTTGGTCACCGTCGGGGCGGTCGTCGGCCTGGCACTGATCGACCTACGGCTTGCGGGCACCTTCCTGCTCGGTGTGCCGGTGGCCGTGGCCATCCTCCGCCTACTCATCGCCAAGGCGGGTAGGCCCTTCGTCCGCTACCAGGAGCTCCTCGCAGCGATCATCACCCGCCTGCTCGACGCTCTCAAGGGCGTACGGACGATCCGTGCCAGCGGCACCGCCGACCGTGAGATCGGCAGGATTCTCGACCCTCTCCCCGAGCTGAACGAGGTCGGGCGACAGGTGTGGGAGGTCCAACGCCAGGCGAGCTGGCAGGTGGGGTTGCTCGGCCCGCTGCTCCAGGTCCTGGTGCTCACGGTCGGCGGCTTCGCCCTGACCGAAGGCGACATCACCACCGGTCAGTTCGTGGCGGCAGCGTCCTACGTCATGCTCGCCCTCGGCTCCATCGGGCTGGTGGACACGTTCGTCTCCCTGCTGGCCTGTCAGGTGGGGGCCGGCCGGGTCGGTGAGGTCCTCGAGTCCGCACCCGCGACGCCGCCCCCCGCGCAGCCCGTGCCGATGCCACCCGGACCGGGCCGGATCGAGCTGCGCGACGTCACCGTGCGAAGGGATGAGCGAACGGTGCTCGACTCCCTGGACCTGTCGGTGGCACCCGGAACGAGCGTCGCGGTGGTCGGACGGTCGGGCACCGGCAAGAGCGTGCTGGTGTCCCTGATCGGGCGGCTGATCGACCCGGACGAGGGCACGGTGCTGCTCGACGGGATCCCCGTCTGCCGAGTGGGGCTCCCGGCGCTGCGGCAGGTCGTGACCTACGCCTTCGAACGCCCAGCGCTGCTCGGCTCCTGTGTACACGACCTCATCGCCTATGGCAGGCCCACGGCAACCCGGGCCGAGGTGGCGGCAGCCGCCGGAGCTGCCCAGGCCGACCGGTTCATCCGGCTGCTCCCCGAGGGTTACGACACCCCGCTGGCCCGAGCCCCGATGTCGGGCGGCGAACTGCAGCGGCTGGGCCTGGCCCGGGCCATCCTGACGAAGGCTCGGGCGATCGTGCTCGACGATGCGACGAGCAGCCTCGACACCGCCACGGAGGTGAAGGTGGTCGCCGCGCTCGAGCGGATCCTGGCCGGGCGGACCTCGGTGGTCGTCGCCTACCGTGCGTCCACCGCCGCCAGGGCGGACCTCGTGGCCTGGCTCGACGCCGGCCGCATCCGGGCGCTCGCTCCCCACGCGGAGCTGTGGGCCGACGCAGGCTACCGGGCCGTCTTCGGGGTCGACGTCGACCCCGGGGCGGCCGAGGAACCGGCTGCGGTCGTCGAAGCAGGAGCCAGGACGTGAGCCTCGCCGACGGCGCACGGTTGCTCCGCCACCACCTGCGCCCCCATTATCGGGCGCTCTGGCACCTGGCTGCATGGTCGGCCCTCGAGGCCGTGCCCGCCTTCGTCGCCGGACTCGCCGTCGCGAACGCCATCGACCGCGGCTTCCTCGCCGGGCGCCCACTCGTCGGGTTCGGGCTGCTCGCCGCCCTGGCGGTGCTCTACGTGATCGGGGCCGTCGGCACCCGGCAGGTCTATCCGTGGCTGGCCGCGGCGATCGAACCACTGCGCGACTCGCTCGTCACGGCTGTGATCACCGCCTCGCTCCGGCGGGCGATCGGGGGCGAAGCGGGAGCGGGCGGTTCGGGCGTGGTGCAGGCCACCGTGCAGGTGGAGACGGTGCGAGCGCTGTTCTCGACCCTGCTGCGGAACACGCGCCAGCTGCTCATCGCGAGCATCGCTGCACTGGGCGGCCTCACCGTGCTGTCCCCGCTGCTCGCCCTCGTCGTCGGCTCCTTCGTGCTCCTCGCCCTGCTGCTGTTCGGCGGGCTGCTGCGAATCCTGGTCGTGCGCTACCGGGCGGTCGTGCTGCTCGGGGAGCGGGTCGGCGCCAGCGCCGCTCCCGTGACCGAAGGGATGCGTGATGTCGTCGCCCTCGGTGCCCAGGAGCGGGCGGCTCGAGAGGTGGGTGAGGTCATCGACGCCGAGGCCGAGGCCGTGCGGGCCTTCGCCAGGGCGTGGGTGTTACGGGTGCCCGTGCTGGCGCTGGGTGCGCATCTTCCCCTACTCGCCCTCCTGGCGTTGTCACCGTGGCTGCTCGCGGGGGGTCATCTGACCGTCGGACAGATCGCGGGTGGTGCCGTCTACCTCTTCAGCGGACTCCAGCCCGCCATCCAGGCTCTCGTCAGCACCGGGGGCACGGTGCTGGTCAACCTGGGGGTGGTCCTCGGCCGCCTGGCCGAGGTGTGCGCCGAGCCGCCCGCTCCCGTTGCGACCCCGGCCGGGCCGCGCCCCGAACGACACGACGTCGACGTGGCGCGCGTCACCTTCGCCTACTCCCCGCACGCCGAGCCCGTCATCCGCGGCCTCACCCTCGAGATTCCCGAAGGCCTGCACCTGGCCGTGGTGGGGCCGAGCGGGGTGGGGAAGTCCACCCTCGCCAACCTGCTCGCCAGGCTGACCACGCCACAGCGGGGTGAACTGAGGCTCGGTGGGTCGCTCCTGGCGAAGGTCGATGAGCATCACCTCCGACGCACGGTCGCGCTCATCCCCCAAGAGGCCTACGTGTTCGCGGGGACGGTGCGCGACAACCTGGTGTACCTGCAGCCGCAGGCGACCGCCGCCGAGCTCGACGAGGCCGTGGCTGCGGTCGGCCTCGAGGAGACGATCTCGCACCTCGGTGGCTACGACGCCGAGATCGAGCCGGGCGGTGACATCCTCTCTCCCGGGCAACGCCAGCTCATCGCCCTCGCCCGGGTGTTCCTGTCCCCCGCCCGGGTCATCATCCTCGACGAGGCGACCTGCCACCTCGACCCCGTGGCCGAGGCACGGGCAGAACATGCGTTCGCTGAGCGCCACGGCACGCTGATCGTGATCGCCCACCGGATCAGTTCGGCCCTGCGAGCCGACCGGATCCTCGTGATGGACGGGGAGCAGACGACGATCGGCAGCCACGAGAACCTGCTCGACCAGAGCACGCTGTACGCGGAACTGGTCGGTCACTGGTGGCACGGAGCGCAGGGCGGGCACGTCGACACTCGCGGCGACGTCGGCCGGGCCGGCGCCCGATCTCGACGCTGACCGGCTGGTAGCGGCGCTCGAGGCGCTACCCCGCACCGCCGGTGCTCCACCGGTGGCCGGGGAACGGCCGGTGCTCGACACCGAGCTCGACCATGCGCTCCGTGTAGATCTGGTAGCACCGGTGTGCCTCGCCGTGATGACCGGCGTCGAGATGTGCCTGCACCAGCTCGAGGTGGGCCTGCTCGTCGTAGCGGTCCTGCTGCAGCAACCGCAATGTGTAGCGCACGACCCGGTTCGCATCGCCGCAGTCTCCTAGCGCCGTGGCCAGCGCCCGCAGGAGGGCGATGTGGCTCGCCCGGACGTCCTCGGCGACCGCCATGGCCCACTCCTGCTGCGGATCCTCCTCGAGGAAGTCCCCGGTGTGCTCGGCTTCTGCCGCGATGAGCCGGTCCACGGCCCCCGGTTCCCCGTTGTGGTGCGCTTCGAGCGCGGTGGTGGCGTGCGCGAGGAACTCCTCGACATCGACGGTGACCTTGCTGCGATCCAGCCACACCGCGTTCCCATCGGTGACGAGCACTCCCTCGCCCGCGGGTCGATCAGGGCCCTCCAGCACGTCGCGGAGAGTCG
The DNA here is from genome assembly GCA_030856045.1 of Actinomycetota bacterium. Taxonomy (GTDB): domain Bacteria; phylum Actinomycetota; class Actinomycetes; order Mycobacteriales; family Pseudonocardiaceae; genus JALYQB01. The sequence goes on along the minus strand of JALYQB010000744.1, from coordinate 11,187 downwards.
TCAGCACCACGGAGAGCCGGTTGCCTGCGCGGGAGGTGTCCACATCCGGCCACAGGAACTCCATCAGCTGATCCCGAGTCACCGATCGGCGCCGTGCGACCAGGATCTTCAGCAGGTCCCGTGCCTTGCGTGACTGCCAGGCGTTGCGGGGGACGGCAACCCCGGCCCGGAACACCTGGAAGAACCCGAGCGAGCGGATCGACACCGCGGAACGCCAGCGGGCCAGCACTGCCAACGGGCCGGCCGCCTGCCGCGGCTCCACGTCGAGGCCGATCTCGCGAAGCGTGCGCTCGGCGCGGTCCGGATCGGGGTCGCGGAATGGGGCACCGGTTCGGTTGGCCAGGATGCGCGCTGCGGCGGCGTCGACGCGGCAGCCGACCTCGTCCCAGATAGTGATCGCCTCGACGAGCGTGGCGCCGTGCTGCGACGGGTCGACGGCAGACACCACGACCAGGGTCAGCGCCTCGGCCAGGCCGGGGTCGTCCCGTCGCGACCGGGCTGCGGCGGCTGCGCGGGTACCGGCGTCCGCAGCCGCCTGCCGGTCACCAGCCATCAGCGCTACCCAGCCGCTGGTCAGCACCGCTTGTACGGAGTGGAGTCGTTCCCCGAGATCCACCGCTCGGCGAGCGAGCTCTCGGGCGGTGTCGACGTCGTCGGCCGCCCGGACGCGCGCAAGTCCGATCAGTGCGGACGACATGCCCGGTACGTCATGACAGGGCTCGGAAAGAGACAGTGCTTGCTCGTAAGCCGCCCGTGCACGGGCAAGCTGGCCCCGGAGCCGATACACGTCTCCCAGCCCGCACAGCGGCCAGGCGACGAACCGGGACCGGAGCAGCTGGAATAGGTCACGCGCCCTGGTCAGGTCATCCACGACCCGGTCCAGTGCCCCCACCCGGATGTTCGCCCTGGCGCGGATGGTGAGCGCGTGCGCGGTGAGGAACGGATCGCCGTAACTCTCGCTGAGCCGCAGCCCCGTCGCCGCCTCCGCCAGACCTTCACGCAGAAAACCCTCCTCGACGAGGTGAAACGCACGGAGCAGCCGAACGCTGACCGCTTGCAGGAGATCGCCCGCCGCCTCGGCTGCCTCGACTGCGCGGACCCAGTAGGCGTCCGACCGCAGCCGATCCCCGTCGATCTCGGCGAGCACCGCCAACGCGGAGAACGCGGCGGCTTTCGCGCACGGGCTGTCACTGCGCTGCGCCGCGTCCGCTGCCCGCCCTGTTTCGACCCGGCAGCCGTCATAGTCACCGGTCATGCGGTGGGCGTGGGCGATGAGGGCGAACAGCCGTGCTTCATCGACGGTGCCCTCCCCCTCGCACCGGCTCCGCGCGCGCAGGGCGCGGACCTCGGTGAAGTCGCCCTGGCAGTAGGCGATCATGCCGACGCGCCAGGCGAGCCCGGGATGCATCTGTTCCTGGCAGTCGCCGACGCGCTGAAAACAGGCCATGGCTTCTTCCCACTGGCCACGCACCTGCCGGGCCTGCCCGAGCACCCGCTGGATCTCCGGGTCGGACAGGTGTTCCACCGGCAGCGCTGCGGCGCCGAGCACCGCACTCACCTGGCCACTGTTGACCAGCGCGACTCCGTGCGCTGTCAGTAGCGAAGCGCAGGCGCCGTGCTCGTCCGCGGCGAGAAGGTGCCGCAGGGCCTCCGCATGAACGCCGCGGTCCACGCATTCCCTAGCGGCCACCCGGTGCAGGTTCGCTCGCTCAGCGGTGTTGGGCGTGGTGGGCTGCTGGTCGAAGTGGTCACGGAGCGGGGCGACCAGCGACCAGTGGTCGACGTGACCGGGGATGCGGCACACGTGACCACGGCGCGCCAGTTCGGCCAGCAGCCTCGCGTCGTCGTCCGTTCCCAGGGCGACCACCGTCCGCGCGCTCACCGGACCGACGACGGCGAGTCGGCGGAGCAGCTCGCGAGCCCGCTCAGGCTCCGGGCGGAGGACCTCCTCATCGAGATAGCCGTGCAGCCATTCCCCCGGACCGCTCACTCGGGCCAGCACGCTGATCCGGTGGTCCGACTTGACCGCTCGGAGCGCTTCCACCACCCGGCAGGTGACGGTGGGCCAGCCGCCGGTGCGGTCCCGCACCCGTTCGGCGAGCCCGGGTGGGCCCTCGGCACCGTGGAGCCGCAGCAGCGCCGCGACCTCGTCGAGATCGAACGCGAGCTCGGGCGCATGGAGCTCTGTCACGAGACCATGGCCCCGCAACCGCGCCAACGAGAAGGGGCACTCACGTCGGGAGATCAGAACGAGATGCAACCTGTCCGGAGCGTGCCGGGAGAGACCCTCGAGGAGGAGTACCGGGTCGCTGTCCGGCGGCAGCTCATGAAGGTCATCGACGACGAGCACGAGATCATCCCGCAGCCACCTGCGGAGCCAGGCGCAGATGGCTACCGCGGCCGTCTCGACACCGTCGTCGTGGACGGCCAGCGCGGGCCGCACCGCGCTCACCGCAGCCGGCGCGTGCAGTCGCAGCGCGTCGCACACAGCGTGCGCGAATCGGGTCGGATCCGCCGACTGCCGTTCGTACCGCACCCACGCAGTGCGGCGATCCTGCGACCACGACTCGACCGCCGTGCTCTTGCCCCATCCCGCCGCGCCGATCACGATGCACACCCGGCGCCGCGCCGCGGAATCGAACCGTTCGTGCAGGGCATGCCGTTCGATTCGCGGAGGGAAGGGTGTCGATCCGGCCGCAAGCCTCATCGCCCCGAGAGCCGTCGCCCCTCCCCTGCGGGCGGGCAGAAGCAGCTGCGAGCGCGCTACATCGGAAACGAGCTCACTCCCCGATCTCCAGACGATCACCAGATCGCCGGTAGCAGATTGCGCACAGGTCCCCGACCTCGATTCCATGCTTAGCTCAGCGGGCACGGTCGGCAAGGTCCGTTCGGGTGACACCGTCACATTAGGTCCCGCCTAGTTGCGACAATAGAGTAGTATTCGGTCACGACAGTGTAGCTAATGGCAACGGCCCGTCACGGGATTGCCGACTACGCTGGCATTACGCACGACCCGCGTCGTCATCGCCGCTTCTTGGTGAGGGCTTCCCCCACAGGTATGACATCGCTAGCCTATGAGTATGAGCGCTGAGCGGATCACGGTCAGCCTGCCGCCAGACGTGCTGGCCGGCGCGCGAGGCGCGGTCGACGCGGGGGCAGCGGACAGCCTGTCCGCGTTCGTCGCCGACGCGCTGCGCAACCAGCTGCAGCGCGCCCAGGCCCTCGCGGAGTTCTCCCGGGTGCTCGGTGGCCCGCCACCCCGGCGGGCGCGGGAAGAGGTGCGGCGCGACCTCGGGCTCGGCCCGGTGCCGTCCGCCGCCGTGTGATCGGCGGGCGGGTCCTCGACGCTTCCGCGCTGGTCGTGTTCGCCACCCAGCGCTCGGTGTACGCGGCGGCGCTGGTGTGGACGGCGGTGGAGGAAACCATCGTCCTGGTGGTGCCCTCGACCGCTATCGGCACCGCCTGGGCAGACCTGGAGGACAAGAAGAATCATCCGGTGCTCGAGGTGCTGGGCGACGTCGACACCGAGCCACTGCCCTGACCCGTCGGGCGGAACCGTGGCGGCGAGCCGACGGACTCTATCCTGCGGCCTCGGCGAGGCGGTCAGGAGTCTGGCAACGTGTCGATCGGTGGCAGGTACCAGGGTGCGTCGGGTGCCGGGACCCGGTCGAGCCACCGGCGCGCATCATGGTGTCCCCGGGCGATGATCTCGTTGATGAAATCGGGGTCGAACATCAGGTAGCTGATCAGCTCGCCATGTTGTTCGCTCTCCCCGCCGAGCAGCCGGCTCAAGATCACGAGGTCGGGCGCTTTGATGGCCCGGTAGCTGCGATAGTTCTGGCGGAAGACCTCTGTGGCGATGTCGCCCAACACGCCGCGGCTGGCTGGGGCGATGAACATGTACGGCACCTGGCGGTAGGGCCTCTTGTGTCGGGCCTCACGGTGCGCGTCCACGGCGCTGCCGGCGTCGCTGATCAGCTGGTTGACCTGACCGAGCCGTCGGACATCATCGATCATCGGAGAGATCAGCGTCGCGGTCAGCAGCTGCAAGGCGCCGTCGGCGAAGTCCGGGCGGTGGTCGTGGGAGGACCAGTACTCGCTGCGTCGCGGGGCGGTCGAATGGGTGCCGATCACCACCACTCGATCGACGTCCAGCTCCAGCGCCGGATCCAGCGGCGTGTTCAGCCGGGCGCTGCCGTCGAAGTACCAGCCCGCGCTGCTGGCGGGCTGGTGGACGTGCACGGCCGGAAACAGCATGGGGATCGCAGCCGAGGCCATCAAGTGATCGCCCGACAGCGTCGTGGTCACGTACTCGATCGTCGGGCGTGACGGCAGGTCCGGCTCACCCCGATGCTCGACGAAGACCGTGTTGCGCGGATTGGCCGCGGGGGAAGCGCCCACCGCGAGGCAGTCGAGCGCCCCCTCACGCACGTTGCGGTGCAGGGCAGGCCAGTCGAGCATCCGGTTGATCGAGGTGCGCAGCGGTGCCGGGTCCAGCAACCCCGGCAGGTGCATGCCGGGCAGCCCGAGGACCTCGCCTGCATAGCGGAAGACCGTCAACGGGGCCTGCCAGGTGGCAATCGAATGGAACACGTCGTTGAGCCGTAGGCCCCGCCACTGCCGCACCAGCCGGGCCGCGGCCCGCTCGGCGTCCTGGTCGGCGTCGGCAGCCAGGCTGGCCGCGTTCAACGCGCCGGCGCTGCTGCCGACGAGCACCGTCGGCCGCTGGCCGCGGCGCTCCAGTTCCGGCAGCAACACCGACAAGGCCCCGGCCTCATAGGCGCCACGTGCCCCGCCGCCGGACAACACCAACCCGACGCGCTCACCCAACGTCGCTCCTCAGTCTTGGGCGTCAGCCGACGCCGCTCCGCACGATCCCACACCGACCAGTGGACGTTCTGGTGAGCGTCACAGCGAGCAGGCGCATCGCTGTGCCCAGCGACACTATTCCGTACCACCGCACGAGTCCTCGGGTGCGGTGACGCTGGTCAGCCCTTGCCCTCCAGGTAGCGTTCGACTGCCTCGCAGGTGACCTCGGACACCGATCGACCCTCCGCCCTGGCGCGTTCGCCGGGCGTGCACTCGCCGATCCGGGTGTCGCCGGGCAGAACGGGTGAACCGGACGATCACAGGCCGATTGTCAGACCGCTTTGTCGGCGACGGCGGCCCAGCGTGGCGACAGCGGGTGACTCCCCGTCCACTGATGACGTTGGACATCGGGGAGGCCCGGCGGTCGGCGCCGCCCGCTTCATCGCCTCTGCTGGTCCTTCGACCCGACCCCGACGCTGTGCAACGAGTTCCACAGGAGCTGGGGCGAGCCGTCGTCGCGCTTCACCTGGGTCGGCCAAGCGGAGGCAGGAATCGTGACCTGCAGAGACCAGGATGGCGAGAGCCTTCGGCCTGGTGGGTGACGGGTGGCGGCGCCACGCGAACCCGTGGAGCGTCCACACCCGCATTCCGACCCCGCGCTGATCACAGTGCTGGTCAACGACTACCTGGCCGGTGACAACGGAGTCTTCGTCCTGCTGTTGACGGCGGCGGCCGCGGTCTGGCTCCGGTGGTGGCTCAAGCGCCGACGGAGCGGCCAACGGGAACCCGGCGACCATGATCGCCACCCTCAAGGACATGGCCATCCGATCGTTACCTGAGGTTACCGCCGGACGAAACCGGACGACCCAGGCGTAACGCCTCTGGTGGCGATGACGACGTGGTAGGTGACAGACACGCGCGGCAACCAACAATGGGCCATCGCAGCGGCTGTCTCCACCCTTCCCTCGCACTGCTCTTGGAGCACCCGTGTCTTCAGCACGCACCGAGGCGTCCACCAAGGACGCGATCATCGGGTTCGCCGTCATCGGCGCCGTCCTGTTCGGCGTCGTCCAGTGCGCCACCGGCGACGACGACCCGGCCGGAACGTCGGACCAATCGGCACCGGAACAGGTGGCGCCGGCCGGGGCTGCGCCCACCGGGCTCGTGGGCGAGGAAGCGACCGTCACCGACGTGGTCGACGGAGAGACCGTGGACGTGCAGACCGCGGCCGGCGTCGCGCTGACGGTGCGCGTGCTCGGCATCGACGCCCCGGAGACCTACGACGGCACCGAGTGCTGGGGCCCGGAGGCCACCGCGTTCGCCGTTGGACTGCTGTCGGGCCAGACGGTCGGCGTGGCGACGGACCCCACCCAGGACGACGTGGACCGCGACGGTCGATCGCTGCGGTATCTGATCCTGCCCGACGGAGCGAACTACTCCGTGCTGGCAGCGGAGGCCGGTGCCGCGAACTCCCACGTCGACGATGGTCCGGTGGCCGAGCACGCGGCGATCGTGGCCGCCGAGCAACGGGCCGAGGCGGCCGGCGCCGGCTTGTGGGGAGCGCCCTGCTACGGGGTCACCGACGACGTCACACCCGAGCCGGAGCCGGAGCCCGTCTCGGAGCCGGAGCCGGTCTCGGAACCCACTGAAAAGGTGAGCTCCCGAGGCGTCGCGTACTTCCCGAACTGCTCCGCCGCGCGGTCAGCAGGCGCCGCGCCGCTCTACGCAGGCGACTCCGGCTACTCGTCCAAGCTCGACCGTGACGGCGACGGCGTCGCCTGCGAATCCTGAACGGGCTCGTGACGGACGGCCGCCCCGTCGGCCTGGTCGACCTCCAGCGCGTGGCACGCGCAGTCGTGCGGAGACACGGCCCAGTGCAGACAGACCTGTCCGGCACCGGGTTCGCTCCGCTGACCGTCGTAGACCGCACCGGCGGTCTGTCGTGAAGCGGTTGAGGACCGCCCGCGGCCAGCTGGGCGGCGTCCTCGCGAGGGTCGGGAACGATGGTACTGTCCGGACGTGATGAAGCGGCTCTCCGCAGTCGTCGGGGACGAGGTCCACGCCGATTCCCCGGCCGGGGCCGGCTCCCGATGACCAGCCCGCGGCGGGACCGGTGGCGGCGGCACTGGGACAAGCACTCCCGTACCCACGACCGCCAGATGGGGTTCATGGACCGGTGGCTGTTCCGTGACACCCGTAGCTGGGTCTGCGCCCAGGCCACTGGTGACGTGCTCGAGGTCGCCATCGGCACCGGCCTCAACCTCGCCCACTACCCCGTCGACGTCAGGCTGACCGGCATCGAGCTCAGTCCCGCGATGCTCGAGATCGCCCACCAGCGGGCCGATGACCTCGGTCGGCCGGTCGAGCTGCGGCTCGGGGACGCCGAGGCGCTCGAGTTCCCCGATGCGTCCTTCGACAGCGTCGTATGCACCTTCTCGCTGTGCGCCATCCCCGACCACGAGCGGGCTCTCGCCGAGATGCTCCGGGTGCTGCGGCCCGGAGGCCGGCTGCTGCTCGCCGACCATGTGGCCAGCTCGAACCGGATGCTCCGGGCCGGCCAGCGGCTGCTCGAGCTCGCCACCGTCCCGATCGGCGGCGAGCACTTCCTGCGCCGACCCCATAACCACGTCCGCGCCGCGGGCCTCACGATCGAGCGGCACGACCGCTTCGCGCGCGGCGTCGTCGAGCGGCTCGCCGCGCGCAAGGCCGCCGCGTGAGCACGGTACGGCCTCCCTCAGCGCAATATCGCACTCGCCTGGCGCAGTGCTCTTCCTGAGCCAGAACGCACGACAGCGCCCCGATAGCTCGCGACTACCGGGGCGTTTCGTTGCGGGCCGCACCGATGTAGGGCCGTTGGGTCTCGAGCAGTCGTTGATCGATGCGGTGACCTGAGTCAACCGGTCAGCCGCTACCTTGGCGGTGAGCCCAGAGCGGAGGGACCAGTACGGAAACCACGCCCGAGATACCGGCGATCGGTGAGCGCATCAGGCAACTCCGCAACGGTCTGATGACCAGACCGACCTCGCGGCGGCGGCCGAGGTCTCGCCGGACTTGATCCGGAAGCTGGAGCAGGGCCGGCGCAACACCGCCTCGATCGCCGGCCTGCACCGGATCGCCCGAGCACTCGATACCGATCTCGGGGAACTCCTCGGGAGACAAGCCATGCCGGAGTCCGCATCGCACGCCGGTGTCGTGGCGCTGCGCCTGGCGGTCGCCGATGTCGACGACCTCCTGGGCGATGTGCAGGGCGATCCGCTGTCACTGCATGATGCCGATCGTTCGGTGACCTACCTCTGGGGCACCTACTGGAGCGGCAAGTACGAGACGCTCACGAGCCTGATCCCGCAGGCGCTCACGGAGCTTCGCTCGACACTGCACAGCGCCGGAGCGACGGAACGCGCGCGGGCCGCCGAGTACCTGGCCCGGGGCTACTGGGTTGCCGGGTCGACGCTGGCTCAGCTCCAGCAGCCGGACGCGGCCTTCATGGCGGTGCGCCGTGCCGTCGACCTCGCGATGCAGTCCGACGACCCGATGCTGGTCGCGACGCTGAAAGGTTCGATGGCCTGGCAACTGATGGTCGGCGGTCGATCACCCGCGACCTGCTGGAGCGGCCGAGAAAGCGCGTTCCACCCCGTTGCGCAATCTCGCCCAACGGATCGGCGTGAACCGCACCTGACCGTTCAGTCGATAGGACGTCGCATCTTACCGTCCAAAGGCCGCCCGTGGCTACGTCGGGCACGTCGAGCACGCCCAGCGCTGGCCGTCCCGCTCCGTGACCCCCGCACTCGACGGCGCATCGGCGCTCGCGGCGATCGAGTCCGGCAAGGTCGTGCCGTCCAATCACTGGCGGGCGGCCGAAGTCGTGCGCGCCGTCGAGGCCCGTGACCTTCCCGAGAGTGCCGACGAGGCGGTGCGCCGGGGCTGACTCTGTGCCGCGGGACCACTCCGGATGAGGTCGGTCAAGCCCCCGGTGCGATCGGTGTGCCGCGCCGGAAGAGCGTTGTTGTGGGATCCGCATTCCGCCTGGTGGGCGCGGCAGGGTTCGAACCTGCGACCCCTCGCTTGTAAGGCGCCTACTCCGCGTTGCCCCTGCCCTCTACCGGCAACAACACCCAACCACCTGACCTCACCGACGCGCGGGAACCACCCTCGTGGACACGGCTTCGCACCACGTGCGGCACCACGCCGAGACGGTTCGGCCAGCCCACCGCCATTGACCTACGAGGGGCCACGGCGCACGAGCGCTGGCCGGTGACGCCCTTGGTCCGCGTGGCCGCTGGTTGCGTCACCCGCGGTGGCGCCGCCGGGCACGCGGGTAGACGTCGACGCGGCGCAGCACCGTGAACGCGCGCAGCTGGGTGCGCCGCCGGATGTGGGGGTCGCGGAACACGGGGCGCCGCGGTGCCCCGCTGGCATTTGGGCGCGGACCCAGTAGCAGGCGGCGCTATGCCGGACGGGGCCGGCGTCAGCGACGAGCCAGGTGCGCCGCGGTGCGCCGCTGGTAGGCGACCTGCGGTGCCACATGATCGCCCCATCGACATGACAGGGCTTCGCCACGCACACGAAGGGAAAAAGGAAGAGGCGGTCTCCTGCGCCAACAGGAGACCGCCCACGTGTCAATGTCGCCCTACCCCGGACTGCAAGGGAACATGCACGTGCAGCCAATCATAGGACATACCGGTGGTAACCGTCGATCCATCCGTCGACCATTCCTGACCGCTGGGCGCACACAACGATCATTTTTGATCGGTCGCACCGATCGCCTTTCTGTCGGCGGTCACTTCCCAGCGATGAACGGTCTCCTGGTGGAGAAGTGGGCTAGTCAGAACTGCTCACTGGCGACTCGCGGGTATTGCCGCTGACCGAATCCGGCCGTCCGATGGGCGCATTAGACGATACGCGCCGTCCACGACGTGATTGGCTCACCCCTGGGTTCGCACGACGGCCACGGCACGCCTCATCCCATGGGGGTCTGCACCTGCGCCAACAGGACAGCCGCCACGCGATCCCGCACGCCCTACCTCGGCACGCATGAAAGGGAACAGACCAACTATGACAAACGATCCGTGGTGGCTGCTGCGCCAGCATGCCCGTGCACGCTGGGACGCGACGCTGCGACCTGTGCTGCTCGCGCTTCTCGTGTTGTGTACGGTCCTCGCGCTCGTGAGGTACTCGCGGGTACGGCACCGCCTACGTCATCAACCGTGGCACCCGAAGCCGTCACCGCGCTCGGCGACGTCGGGCCCGCGCGGCCGCCGCGGCGGGGGGGCTTCAGGCTCGTGACGCAGCTGCGCAGCGGCAGCTTCGGGTGGAGGCCGACGGGGTGCCGGGCTGGCGGGGTGCCCGGCACCCCGGGGGCGTGTCGTGTCAGCCATCACGACGCCGCCGATGGGTGGCAGGTGGGGCAGCGGTAGGGGGTGCCGGTGTCGGTTTCGCGGTGGCGGGTGTGCTGGTCACAGCTTCCGCACCAGGCGGGGCGGGTGGGTTCTGGCGCGTCGAGGGGTGGTGGCAGGTCGGCGAGGCGGGACTCCAGTACGGCGACCGCGGAGCGCACGCCGTGCGGGTTGGCTCCGAGCAGCTCGGCGAGCCCGTCGGGTGACCAGCCGGCGGTCAGCGCGTGGGCGACGCCAGGGGCCAGCCGGGTGCGTTGTGCTGGGCTCAGCGGCCAGGCCGGGCCGAGTGCGTCGAAGACGTCCTCGAGTGGCTTCCCTCCGCCTCCTGCGGTCGTCGGGGTGTCCCCTGTCGCGGCGGTGCTGCTTCGCGCGGGGGTGGTGGTTCTAGGACGGTTATAGGAGGGTTCGGGTGGCGTAGCTGTGCCACCCCTGCGGTGGCGTAGCTGTGCCACCCCTGGGGTGGCGCCCGTGCCACCGGTGGCGATTTGCCACCGGTGGCGTTCTGCCGGGGGTGTGGGTGACTCATCCACAGAATCGGCCGGGTTGTCCACAGGATCGGGTGGGTTGTCCACAGGCTGTTGCGGGGTGGTCAGCGGGATCGAGTAGCGGTTGGCGGCGCGGCCACCGCCGCGGTGGACCATCAGGTGGCCGCGTTCGGCGAGGCGGCGGATGACTCGCTGCACGGTGCGGGTGTCCAGGCGGGTCTTGCGCGCCAGGGTGTCGGTCGAGGGGTAGGCGTTGGCGCCGGTGTCGTCGGCGTTGTCGGCGATCGCCAGCAACACCAGCAGCTCGGTCCCCGCGGCGGTGGAGTGATCCCACACCCAGTTCATCGCCTTCAGGCTCACAGCGTCGGTCTCCTTCGAACGACGCCGTAGGGGGCGTCGCGATGGCGGCGCACGAGCTCGCGGACCTGGCCGCCGGTGAGCCGGCGCCGGCGCAGCAGCGCGGCGGCGACTGCCTCGATGGCAGCCCGGTGGGCGAGGAC
>JALYQB010000789.1 GCA_030856045.1 Actinomycetota bacterium | reverse complement strand
GTCGGGGTCGGGGTCGGGGTCGGGGTCGGGGTCGAGGTCGAGGTGGCTGGTGGGCAGGGCTGGTCCCCGGCCTGCTGAGGTGGCCGGTGCTCCGTGTCCTTGGTCGTAAGGATCCGGTGGCTGGTGGTCAGGGGGCGGGCAGGGCGCAGAGCCAGGTGTGCGCGGTGGTGATCATGTCGGCCCAGGGCCAGGCGGGGTCGATGTGGAGCAGGCGTCGTCGGGCGGTGCGCACGATCCGCCCGGCCACTGCCAGGATCCGCAGCCGCAGCCGTTTGGGTTCGTAGCAGGCGGCCAAGGTGGGCAGCGCGAGGCGGGCGGTCCAGGCGAGCAGGTCGGCGGTCAGTGCGGCGATGGCCAGCCAGATTCGGTTCTGCGCCGCGTCGTGGTAAGGCAGGTTACGCAGGCCGGTATCTTTGTCGCCCGTGGATGCGGTCCCCGGGCGTGGCGGCGGTGGCGCAGTTCCAGATCAGTCCCCATGTCCCCTGTGGGGTCGCCGCGCCGGCGTGAAAATGCATCAGCAGCACTACCAGCCCCACCGGTACCTGTTTTCCGGTCAGTTCCAGATCAGCGAGCTGGCGACCGGGCCCGCCGGGAGGTGGGTGTTGGTGAGGAAAACCGGTGACCCGCATGCCATCGTGATCGGTGATGCGCAGCTGCGCGCCGGGGTGGGGGCGCTGGTTGCGCAGGATCAGCCGGGTTCCCGCTGGCCGGCCCGACAGGTCGACCAGTCCGGAGCTCGGCGACCCACGTCCCGTCACGGAGCTCGATCTGCGGACCGCTCTGCCCGACGTGGGGCTTGGTGGCCTGATACGCCGGGGTCCACCCCGCCGGGGGCAAACTGCGCGAGAGCAGTGTGGATGTCGACATGGCCCAGGTTCGCGCCGAGGGAGAATTCCACCCCCCACCTGCGCGAGGTGCGCGGCGAACTGGTGGGTGGCCCCGGTGGCATGGGTACGCACTCCCACCCGCCCCGCCGCATCAGAGCGGCGCAGCGGCTCAGGCAGCTGCGCCATGGCTTGGTCGAACACGCGACGTGATCGACCGCAGCGTTGGCTTGCGTGACCGATGGCGGTCTTCGCCATCAGAGTCCGCCATCGTCGGCAACCTCCTGACCTACGGTGATGGGTTCGAAAGCGGTCCCGTAAGGTGCACCACCTTTGACCAGCGGCTTAGCTTGCCGGTCGCTCGCCACGCGGGTGTCGTGGCACGGATCGTGGCACGAACGGGCGCTAGCCTCCCGCCATGCCTCCCCGTCAGCGACGAGCTCGCGGTCACCTGGCGCAACTGCCCAGCGGCTCGTGGCGCGCTGTGGTCGAGGGCGGCACGAGCCGCTCACGGGCAGGCGGCGGCAGCTGCGCGAGACCGCGGCGACCTACGCGGACGCCAAGCGCCTCCTGACGAAGCTGCAGCGGCAGGTCGACGAGGACCAGCAGCCGAAGTCCGCCATCACCGTCCGGCAGGCCATCACGCAGTGGCTCGACGTCGCCGAGCTCGGGGACACCACCCGCGAGCGCTACGACGACCTGATCCGGCTTTACGTCCTACCGACCTTCGGCGACATGCAGGCCGGCAAGGTCGACGCCGAGCTCCTGGAGCGGTTCTACGCCCGGCTGCACAAGTGCCGCGAGATGTGCACCGGCCGGTCCCGCGGCGGGCACGAGTGCCGGCCGCTGAGCACCAGCACCACCCGGAAGATCCACTACATCATCCGCGGTGCGCTCGAGCGGGCTGTCCGCTGGCGACACCTCGGCGTCAACAAGGCAGCGATGGCCGAGGCGCCGTCACCGCGGCGCACCGAACCGGACCCACCGAGCGCCGCCGAGGCCGCCGCGCTGCTCAACACCGCGTGGACCGATCCCGAATGGGGCCTGCTGCTCTGGCTCACCATGATCACCGGTTCCCGACGCGGCGAGATCTCGGCACTGCGGTGGCGCCACGTCGACTTCGAACGAGTGCTCATCTGGGTCCACCGCAGCAACGCGCAGACCAAAGCCGGCGTACGGGAGAAGGAGACCAAGACCGGGCAGCGCCGGAAGGTCGCCCTCGACCCCGAGACACTCGCGCTGCTCACCAAGCATCGGGAGCTCTGGGAGCAGCGCTGCGCGAAACTCGGCGGCACGCTCGACAGTGACGCGTTCCTGTTCTCCCCCGCGCCCGACGGCACCACCGCCTACGCCCCGCGCTCGCTCAGCCAGAAGTACCGGCGGATGGCCACGAAACTCAAGCTCCGCAGCACCCGCCTGCACTCGCTGCGCCACTACTCCGCCACCGAGCTCGTCGCCGCCGGTGTCGACCTCCGCACCGTCGCCGGCTGGCTCGGTCATGGCAGCGGCGGTGCCACCACGCTCAAGGTCTACGCCGCCTGGGTCGACGAAGCCGACCGACGAGCCGCCACCACCATCGCCAGCATCATGCCGAAGCCCGTTCCCGTCCCGTCGGTCCGCGGTCCCTACGAGACGATCGCTGAGGCTCTCCGCGAGGACATCCGAACCGGCCGCCTCAAGCCCGGCGACGAGCTGCCCACCGTCGCCGAGCTCGCCATCGCCAACACCGTCGCGGTCGGAACGGCACACCGCGCGATGTCGCTCCTCAAGGACGAGGGCCTCATCGAGGTCACCCGCGGTCACCGCGCCACAGTCTCGATCAATTCGATGGACGGCCGCGCGGGTGGCTGACGCTTCCTGGCATGACTGAATGCGCCATGCCCCTCCAGTGAGCGCCCCACCGCAGCCGGGCGCCACCCGCATCGCGTGGTACCGAAAGGGTTGACGCGGCGACATCTGTTACTATGGTTGTCATCGGAGCAACCCTTTGGAGGCGGTATGCGGATGGGCGGCGTGACCGAGGTCGCGGACATCCTCGGTGTGAGTAGGCAGCGGGTCGCCAAGCTGCGTGCGCGGACGGACTTCCCCGACGCCATCGCCGAGATCGGGCACGGACCGATCTGGGACCTCGACGAGATCGAGGCATGGGGCGGCTCAGGGCTCCGACTCTCGTCGGGGCGGCCCCGCGCGGAATCCGCAGCGCGCACTCTCGGCGGCCGGTTTGTGCTAGAGGAGCCGCGGATTGGGCACGGAGGTTTCGCGGACGTCTACCGGGCGGTCGACCGCAAGCAGGCCCACCGCAACACGGCACCTGTCGCGGTTAAGGTCCTCCGCGACGTCGGCAACGTCGAACCTGAGGTGATCCGCCGGTTCCAGCGAGAGCTGCGGTTGCTCGAGTCGATCCGGCATCCGAACATCGTCCCGATCCTCGGCCAAGGCCAGACGTCGTCGGACGGGATTTGGTATGCCATGCCGCTCGCGCAGGGCAGCTTGGTCGAGTTCGCCGAGGAGATTCACGCCAGGAACGCCCTTATCCTCGACCTGATGCGGCAGGTGTGCGCCGGCCTCGCACACATCCATGAGAAGGCGATCTACCACCGCGATCTCAAGCCAGGCAACATCCTGCGCTTCGAGGACGGCCGCTGGGCGATCTCCGACTTCGGGTTGGCCGTCGAGTCCGAGCGTCAGACCACCGCGCTCACCTCGACGTTGCGTGGGGTCGGGACACCCTGGTACACGGCCCCAGAGCAATGGCGCGACGCTCGCGGTGTCAACCACCTCGCCGACATCTTCAGTCTCGGCAAGGTGCTGCAAGAACTCGTCGTCGGCGAGACGCCGGTCAACGACGACATGCCCCCGGGTCAGCTGCGCCCGATCGTCCAGAAGGCGACGGCCAGCAGGCCCGAGCAGCGCTACGCCAGTGTCGAAGACTTCCTCGCGGCCCTTGCCAGTGCCATCGAGGCGCCGACGGGGAAGTGGGAGACCGCGGAGGACACCGCCCAGCGCCTCCTGGAGCGCGTTCGGCTGCCCAAAGCCGCCGAAGCCGAACTCGATGAGTTGGCGACCTGGGCTCTTGCCCTCGACGAGAAGGACGAGGACGAGATGACCGCGCTCGTCCGGGTGCTGCCTTGGATCTCCACGAGGTCGATCCGCTACCTCTGGGCCACCGATCAGCAGGCATTCCTCAGGATATTCATTCACTACTCCAGCCACATCGAGACCGGCACCTTCAGCTTCGACTATTGCGACGTCCTCGCCGACTTCTCCCGCAGGGCATTCAAAGAGACCGGCGACCCCGACGTCCTGCGGGAAGCCATTCGATCCTTGGTTGAGCTCGGGCGCCATCACACCAGGTGGCACGTCCGAGACGTCGTCACGACGATCTTGCAGGCGATCCGCGAGCCGGAGCCTGCTCTCGCGGCGATCGAAGCTCTGCGCACTGCGGACCCGGACGTAGTGGAGTGGGCGCTCAGCGACTTCTCTGTCAGGTCGTTGCCACCAATCCTTCGCAACGGCATCGAAGATCTGATTCGCCGCTCCGAGCGGTGAGCCACTCCCGAACGGAGACCGAGCAATCGACCAGAGGAGTAGAGTGATCACGAACGACGAGGTAGCGGAGTTCTTCGGTCAGCCCGTGAGAATCGCCACCAACCACGACCTCCGTGATCCGCAGCGCCTGGGGCATGCCGCTGCCGTTGAGCACTTCGCGAGCGACAACGCCCGCGCGGTCGAGCAGATCCCGGTGGGCTGCGGGAAGAGCGGGCTGATCACCCTTTTGCCCTTCGGCTGCGCTGGTGGGCGCGTGCTCGTCATCGCGCCGAATCTCACCATCCGCGACCAGCTCGCCGGCGCTTTCGACGTCACCAAGCCGAAGACGTGCTTCTACGCCAGGTTCAACGTCCTCGACGACGCGACGGCGGGGCCCTGGGTCGCAGTCCTCGACGGCGCCGCCAACCTCGGTGACCTCGATGAAGCTCACGTAGTGGTCACCAACATCCAGCAGCTCGCCGCGGGGGGCGGGCGCTGGCTCGGCGGTCTCCCGGAAGATTTCTTCTCACTGATCATCGTTGACGAGGGCCACCACAACGTTGCGCCAAGCTGGCAGGACGTCTTTGATCACTTTCCCGCCGCGAAGATCATCAGTGTGACCGCCACGCCCTTCCGCGCCGACGACCGGCCCGTCGAGGGCGAGATGATCTACGCGTACGCGATCGAGCAGGCAATGCGCGAGGGCTACATCAAGCACATCCAGGCCTCGAACGTCGCCCCAAGCCAGCTGCTGTTCTCGTACCGGGGTGACGAGCGTACCCACACCCTGGAGGAGGTCCTGCAGCTGCGTGAGAACACATGGTTCTCACGCGGCGTCGCGCTTGCCGAGGCCTGCAACATCTCCATCGTCGATGCTTCCATACTCTGGCTCGAGCACCTGCGCGAGACCGGTCACCACCACCACCAGATCATCGCTGCGGCGTGCTCAGTCGACCACGCCCGCGCGATCAAGCAGCTCTACGAGGAGCGGGGCTGGAACGCCCAGGAGATCCACTCCGGCATGCCGGAAGGCAAGCAGAAGGCGATCAAGGCCAGGCTCTGCGACACCCGCGAGCTCGACGTCATCGTCCAGGTTCAGATGCTCGGCGAGGGCTTCGACCACCCGTCCCTCTCGATCGCCGCTGTCTTCCGCCCGTACCGGTCCCTGAGCCCATACATCCAGTTCGTCGGCCGCATTATGCGAGTCAATGTCGAACAGACCCCCGGGCATCTAAACAACCGCGGCATCGTCGTTAGCCACGTTGGGCTGAACATCGACCAGCACTGGGACGACTTCAAGCGGATCGATGAAGACGACCAGCGCCTGATCCAATCCTGGCTGATGAGCGCCGCGCAAACCCCGGCCGCCACCGCTTCCGAGGGCGTCCGGCGGCTCCTCCGCCCGAACATGATCGTCACAGGCGAACTGACACTGGATCAGTTTCTCAGCGACAAGTTCCTCGACGTTTCCGACGAGTCCCTGCCAGACCGCGTCCTCGAAGTGCTGCACGCCCAGGGCATCGACCCCGCCGCAGTCGGGCTCAACCGCGAGATGCTCGCTCTACTCCGCGACACACGCGCCCCGGCCGAGCCCTCGGGCCCCGTCGCGCAGCCCGTCCAACCCCAGGCCCGACGCCAGGGTCTTCAGCGCCGACTGAACGAGCAGGAACGGACCCTGGCAATGAGGATCTGCACCGCCGCCGGGCTCAACCCGGTCGGCGCGAAAGTCGCTGCACGCGGCGGCACCGGGGCCACTACCGACTTGCAGGCTGTGATAGTCATGGTCAAACGAGCGGTGAACACCTTCCTTGGAATCCCGGCGGGCACCCGCCGTAACCTAACCACCGAAGAACTCGAGACCGTACTCCCGGAGCTCGACACGATCGGCGACGCCGTCCAATTCGCGATTATCAAGAAGGTTTCGTAATGGCCAAGAACATTCTATACAAGCTTGAGATCAGAGCCTCCCGCCGAGCCAATAAATGCAGGCGGAACAGCAACCATAAGATCCCGAAAGGTGACCTCTGGCTCATCGTCACACCTCCCGGCCCGGCAGCGCGCGACTACGGGTACTGCGTCGACTGTGGAACTATGATGTTAGAGGCCGCGCAGGTAACCCTCGAGGCTCAGCTCTTAGCTCTCCGGCCCCAGAACGCCACCTGAGTCGTGGGTGTTACTGGGTTAGTCGGCGGCCGCCACCACCGCTCATTCAATGCGGTCCCTGTTTAAGTTGTGCGGCCATCTGGTCGAGGTCGATTCCGAGGTGCTCGCAGTCCGGACTTCCGCAGTTCGTAGGCACATCTGGGGTTGATCGATAGTGTTGTCGCTGGTCAGTGCGGTTCAAGGGTCCGGAACGCCCGTGAAGCTGTAGGCACACGATTTCGGCGTGTCGCCTGGACTGAGCTGCTCTGATGTGGTGATGTGTAGGTGTGTACCTGCGGGAGAGCCGGCGGAAGAACGGGGACGGCTCGGTGGTGGGCTACCTGCAGCTGGCGCACAACGAGCGGCACCCGGTGTCCGGGAACTCCGTCGCGAAGGTGATCCACAACTTCGGGCGGGCCGACCAGGTGGACCGTGAGGGGTTGACCCGGCTGGTGGGTTCGATCTCGCGGTTCCTGGACCCCGCCCAGGCGGTGGCGGCCGCTGCCGGCACCGAGGTCGAGGTCCTCGACTCCCGCCGGCTGGGTGGGGCGTGGACGCTGGACCGGCTCTGGGATCGGCTCGGGATCGGCGCCGCGATCCGCCGGGTCGCGGCCGGGCGGCGCCTGGACGGCGAGGCGGTCGAGCGGGTGGTGTTCGCGCTGGTGGCGCAGCGCGCACTGGAACCGGGCTCGACGCTGGCCGCGACCGGGTGGGTCGGCGAGCGGGTGTTCATCGAGCACCTGGGCGGATTCAGCGATGACCAGGCCTACCGCGCGATGGACTTCCTGCTCGACGCGCTGCCCGAGATCGCTGCCGAGATCTTCTCCTCGGTCGCGCACCTGCTCAACCTCGATCTGGACATCGTATTCGTGGACACCACGAGCACCTACTGGGAGACCGAGACCGCCGACGAGCTCGCCGAGCTCGCCGAGGACCCGGGCGATGACGAGCAGGGCAGCCCGACCGAGGCCGGGACGCGGGGGTTCGGGCACTCCAAGGACCACCGCAAGGATCTGCCGCAGGTGGTGATCGCGATGGCGGTCACCCGCGACGGGGTCCCGGTGCGGTGTTGGACCTTCCCCGGCGACACCGCCGACACCGCGATCATCCGCACCATCAAAGATGATCTGGGCGGGTGGGGGCTGCGCCGGCTGGTGTGGGTGGCCGATCGCGGGTTCGCCTCCGCGGCCAACCGCGCCTACCTCACCCGCGGCGGCGGGCACTACATCCACGCCGAGAAGCTGCGCCACACCACCACCGAGGCCACCGCCGCGCCGGCCCGCGCCGGGCGCTACCGCGCCGTGGCCGACAACCTGCGGGTCAAGGAAGTCCACGTCGCCCCCGGCGGGGACGGTGACGGCGACCAGGGCGCGCGGGCGCAGCGGTTCGTGATCTGCCACAACCCGCAGCAGGCCGAGCGTGATCAGCAGGTCCGGGCCAACCTCGTCGCGCACCTGCAACAGCTCATCGACGGCTCCGATGACTGGACCGCGCGCCGGCGTGACGAACTCGTCGGATCGTTGAAGACCAAGCCCGGGCTGCGCCGCTACCTGCGCCGCACCCGCAGCGGACTGCTCCGGATCGACCAGGCCGCGATCCGCCGGGAGAGCCACTTGGACGGCAAGTGGCTGTTGCGCACCAGCGATCTGACCCTCACCCCCGATGATCTCGCCGCCGCCTACAAGCAGCTCCTGCAGGTCGAACGCGGCCGGCGTGACTTCAAGGGCGCCCTGGGCCTGCGCCCGGTATTCCACTACCGCGAGGACCGCATCCGCGCCCACATCCAGCTGTGCTGGCTCGCGCTGCTGCTCCTGCGGGTGATCGAGAACGCGACCGGCGACACCTGGCGCAACACCCGCCACGAACTGGACCGCATGGCGCTGGTCACCCTCGCCACCCCAGCCGGCCACGTCGCGCAACGCTCCCTGACCACCCCCGGGCAGAAGACCATCCTCG
>JALYQB010000726.1 GCA_030856045.1 Actinomycetota bacterium | reverse complement strand
GCTCCCGCGAGCCCGTAGGCCGCGAGCACACCGGCGACCACCGCCGCGGCCGACGAGCCGAGGCCGCGCGAGTGCGGGATCCGGTTCCGGCAGCGCAGCACCACCCCGGGGAGGGGCAGCCGCAGGTGCTCGGCGGCGGCGCACAGCGCCCGCGCGACCAGGTGGCGTTCGTCGGTGGGCACCTCGCCTGCGCCCTGTCCCTCGACCTCGATCCGCAGCCCGTCGCCCAGGACGGTGACCTCGATGGCATCGTGCAGCGCGAGCGCCATGCCCAGCGCGTCGAAGCCCGAGCCGAGGTTCGCTGTGGACGCCGGGACGCGAACGCGCACCCTCACGGTGCGGTCACCGCAGTTCCAGCGCGGTCGCCACGGCCGCGGGATCCACCGGGATCGGCTCCGGCGCCGGGATGTCCCGCAACGCCGTGTCGGGGTCCTTGAGGCCGTGGCCGGTGACCGTGCACACCACGAGACCTCCGCGCGGGAGCCGTCCGTCCGCCGCGACGGCGAGCAGTCCCGCCACCGAGGCAGCCGACGCGGGCTCCACGAAGACGCCCTCACGCGCCGCGAGCAGCCGGTAGGCCTCGAGGATCCGCTCGTCGGTGACCGCGGCGAAGAGCCCACCCGACTCGTCGCGGGCGCGGATCGCGCCCTCCCAGGACGCGGGGCTGCCGATCCGGATCGCGGTGGCGATGGTCTCGGGATGGGCGACG
The DNA here is from genome assembly GCA_030856045.1 of Actinomycetota bacterium. GTDB lineage: Bacteria > Actinomycetota > Actinomycetes > Mycobacteriales > Pseudonocardiaceae > JALYQB01. Next base: position 3,363 of record JALYQB010000726.1, on the reverse strand, counting down.
GGCGCCCCGTGCACCAGCGGCGCAGCCCCCGCGGCCTGGAAGCCGAACATCCGGGGACCTGCGGCGATGAGCCCGGCCGCGGCGTACTCGGTGTAGCCGAGCCAGTAGGCGGTGATGTTGCCCGCGTTGCCGACCGGGAGGCAATGCACGTCCGGGGCGCGGCCGAGCGCGTCACACACCTCGAAGGCGGCGCTCTTCTGGCCCTGCAGACGCACCGGGTTCACCGAGTTCACCAGCGCGGTGACGGGGTAGTCCGCGGCGGTCTTGCGGGCGAGCTCGAGGCAGTCGTCGAAGTTGCCCTCGACGACGAGGATGCGCGCGCCGTACGCCGTGGCCTGCGCGAGCTTGCCGAGCGCGATCTTGCCGCTGGGCACGAGCACGGCCGAGTTGAGCCCCGCCTTCGCGGCGTACGCGGCGGCGGACGCGGACGTGTTCCCCGTGGACGCGCAGAGCACGGCCTTCGCGCCCCGCGCGAGCGCGTCGGTGACCGCGACCGTCATCCCGCGGTCCTTGAACGAGCCGGTCGGGTTCGCGCCCTCGACCTTGAGCAGCACCTCGCACCCGGTGAGCTCGGAGAGGTGCTCGGCAGGCAGCAGCGGGGTGCCACCCTCGGCGAGCGTGACGATGGTCGCGCCCGCCGGGATCGCGATCCGGTCGGGGTAGGCGCCGATCACGCCCGGCCAGGTGCCGGCGGTGAGCAGGATCACGGATCCTCCCCCTCCACCCGCATCACGCTGACGACGGCGCACACCGCGTCCTGGCCTGCGAGCTTGTCGACGCACGACCGCAGCGCGGCGTCCGGCGCCGCGTGGGTGACGATCACGAGGCTCGCGGAGCCGTGGTCGGTGTCGGTCGCTGTCTGGCGCACGACCGAGATGGACACCCCGTGCTCGGCGAACACGAGCGCCACCTGCGCGAGCACACCGGGGCGGTCCGCCACGTCGAGGCTCACGTGGTAGCTCGTGGGGGTCTCCCCCATCGGGCGCACCGGGAGATCCGCGTAGGCCGACTCACGCGGCCCGTGCCCGCCCGCGACCCGGTTGCGGGCCACCGCGACGAGGTCGCCGAGCACCGCGCTCGCCGTCGGGGCACCGCCCGCGCCCTGCCCGTAGAACATCAGGGAACCGGCCGCGTCCGCCTCGACGAACACCGCGTTGTAGGCGCCGCTCACCGACGCGAGCGGGTGCGAGCGGGGGATCATCGCCGGGTACACCCGCGCCGACACGGACTCCGCGCCGTCGTCGGACACCACACGCTCGCAGATCGCGAGGAGCTTCACCGTCCGGCCCAGCTCCCGGGCCGCCGCCACGTCCGACGCCGTGAGGTCGGCGATGCCCTCGCGGTGCACGTCAGCGCTGGTCACGCGGGTGTGGAACGCCAGCGAGGCGAGGATCGCGGCCTTGGACGCGGCGTCGTAGCCGTCGACGTCGGCCGTGGGGTCGGCCTCCGCGTAGCCGAGCCTGCCGGCCTCGTCGAGCGTCTCGGCGTAGCCCGCCCCGGACGAGTCCATCGCCGACAGGATGAAGTTGGTGGTGCCGTTGACGATGCCGGTGATGCGGTTGATCCGGTCGCCCGCGAGGGACTCCCGCAGCGGACGCAGCAGCGGGATCGCGCCCGCGACCGCGGCCTCGAAGTAGAGGTCCGCGCCGGAGGCATCGGCAGCTGAATAGAGATCAGCGCCGTGCTCGGCGAGCAGCGCCTTGTTCGCCGTCACGACGCCGCGGCCCGACCGCAGCGCTGCCAGCAGCAGCGAGCGCGCGGGCTCGATGCCGCCGATCACCTCGACCACCACGTCGACGTCGTCGCGGGTCACGAGCTCGTGCGCCTCGGTCGTCAGCAGCTCGGCGGGCACACCTGGGTGGCGGTGGGGGCGGCGCACCGCCACCCCCACCAGCCGGACCGGGGCACCGACCCGGGCGGTGAGCTCGTCGGCCTGGTCCGTGAGCAGCCGCACGACCTCGCTGCCCACGGTCCCGCAGCCCAGCAGGGCGACCCCGATGGCCCGCCCGGGCGGGCCGCTCACGACACGTCCAGCGACAGCAGGTCGGCCATGGTCTCCCGCCGCAGCAGCGGCCGGTGCGTCCCGCCGCGGACGGCGACCACCGCGGGCCGCGGCAGCAGGTTGTAGCGGCTGGACATGGAGTAGCAGTACGCCCCCGTGCCGGCGACGGCGAGCAGGTCGCCGGGCGCGAGGTCCTCGGGCAGCCAGCAGTCGCGCACCACCACGTCCCCGGACTCGCAGTGCTTGCCCACGACCCGCGACAGCACCGGCCCGGCGTCCGAGGAGCGCGACACGAGGCGACAGTCGTAGCTCGCGTCGTACAGCGCGGTCCGCACGTTGTCGCTCATCCCGCCGTCGACCGAGACGTACCGGCGGGCGGCGTGCACGCCGAGCGTCACGTCCTTGATGGTGCCGACCTCGTAGAGGGTGACGGTGCCCGGGCCCACGATGGCCCGCCCCGGCTCGACGACCAGGTGCGGCACCGGCAGGTCGGCCGCGCGGCACTCGTCGTCGACGATCGAGCGCAGCTGCGCGGCCAGCTCGGCGGGCGGCGGCGGGTCGTCCTCCGGGGTGTAGGCGATGCCGAGCCCGCCGCCGAGGTCCAGGACGGGCAGGGCGGCGGCGGTCTCGAGCCCGTGCTCGTCGCGGATCTCGGCCAGCAGCCCCACCATCCGGTGCGCGGCGATCTCGAAGCCGTTGGCATCGTAGATCTGCGAGCCGATGTGGCTGTGCAGGCCGAACAGGCGCAGCCCTTCGGACTTGAGCACCCGCCGCACCGCCTCGGCAGCGTCCCCGACGGCGAGCGAGAAGCCGAACTTCTGGTCCTCGTGCGCGGTGGCGATGAACTCGTGGGTGTGGGCCTCGACGCCGACCGTGACGCGGACGAGCACGGGCTGCGTCACCTGTCGGCGACGTGCCGCTTCGTCGAGCCGCGCGATCTCGAGGAACGAGTCCAGCACGACGGCGCCGACCCCGGCTGCCACCGCGGCGTCGAGCTCGGCGGAGGACTTGTTGTTCCCGTGCAGCGCGATCCGCTCCGCGGGGAACCCGGCGTGCAGGGCGACTGCGAGCTCCCAGCCGCTGCAGACGTCGAGCCCGAGGCCCTCCTGCGCCACCCACCGGGCGATCTCGGTGCACAGGAACGCCTTCGACGCGTAGTGCACCCGCTCCGGCGCGCCGAACGCCGTGGCGTGGGCGGCGCAGCGGCCGCGGAAGTCCTCCTCGTCGACCACGAAGAGGGGGGTGCCGTAGGCCTCGGCGAGCTCCCGGACGTCCACGCCCGCCAGCCGCACGACACCGCCGGGCCCGCGCACCGCACCGTCGGGCCACACACCGGGGTGCAGGGCGTCGAGCTCCGCGGC